>NZ_JAVAXX010000550.1:0-1849 GCF_042709275.1 Bacillus sp. LR_5
TAGTTTAATATAACAATATAAAGTTTTCAGTATTTTCAAAAAGGGGGATTTATTGTGGGTTTAGGTAAGAAATTGTCTGTTGCTGTCGCTGCTTCGTTTATGAGTTTATCAATCAGCCTTCCTGGTGTTCAGGCTGCTGAAGGTCATCAGCTTAAAGAGAATCAAACAAATTTCCTCTCCAAAAACGCGATTGCGCAATCAGAACTCTCTGCACCAAATGACAAGGCTGTCAAGCAGTTTTTGAAAAAGAACAGCAACATTTTTAAAGGTGACCCTTCCAAAAGGCTGAAGCTTGTTGAAAGCACGACTGATGCCCTTGGATACAAGCACTTTCGATATGCGCCTGTCGTTAACGGAGTGCCAATTAAAGATTCGCAAGTGATCGTTCACGTCGATAAATCCGATAATGTCTATGCGGTCAATGGTGAATTACACAATCAATCTGCTGCAAAAACAGATAACAGCCAAAAAGTCTCTTCTGAAAAAGCGCTGGCACTCGCTTTCAAAGCTATCGGCAAATCACCAGACGCTGTTTCTAACGGAGCGGCCAAAAACAGCAATAAAGCCGAATTGAAAGCGATAGAAACAAAGGACGGCAGCTATCGTCTTGCTTACGACGTGACGATTCGCTATGTCGAGCCTGAACCTGCAAACTGGGAAGTCTTAGTTGACGCCGAAACAGGCAGCATTTTAAAACAGCAAAATAAAGTAGAACATGCCGCCGCCACTGGAAGCGGAACAACGCTAAAGGGCGCAACTGTTCCTTTGAACATCTCTTATGAAGGCGGAAAATATGTTCTAAGAGATCTTTCAAAACCAACAGGCACCCAAATCATCACATATGATTTGCAAAACAGACAAAGCCGCCTTCCGGGCACGCTTGTCTCAAGCACAACGAAAACATTTACATCTTCATCACAGCGGGCAGCCGTTGACGCACACTATAACCTCGGTAAAGTGTACGATTATTTTTATTCAAACTTTAAACGAAACAGCTATGATAACAGAGGCAGTAAAATCGTTTCTTCCGTTCACTACGGCACTCAATACAATAACGCTGCATGGACAGGAGACCAGATGATTTACGGTGATGGCGACGGTTCATTCTTCTCTCCGCTTTCCGGCTCATTAGATGTGACAGCGCATGAAATGACACATGGCGTCACCCAAGAAACAGCCAACTTGATTTATGAAAATCAGCCAGGTGCATTAAACGAGTCTTTCTCTGACGTATTCGGGTATTTTAACGATACAGAAGACTGGGACATCGGTGAAGACATTACGGTCAGCCAGCCTGCTCTTCGCAGCCTGTCCAACCCTACAAAATACAACCAGCCTGACAATTACGCCAATTACCGAAACCTTCCAAACACAGATGAAGGCGATTATGGCGGTGTACACACAAACAGCGGAATTCCAAACAAAGCCGCTTACAACACCATCACAAAACTTGGTGTATCTAAATCACAGCAAATCTATTACCGTGCGTTAACAACGTACCTCACGCCTTCTTCCACGTTCAAAGATGCCAAGGCAGCTCTCATTCAGTCTGCCCGTGACCTCTACGGCTCAACTGATGCCGCTAAAGTTGAAGCAGCCTGGAATGCTGTTGGATTGTAATATTAGAAAAAGCCTGAGATTTCTCAGGCTTTTTTTTCGTTACATATCTTGATTACTCTCTTCAGCAGCAATGACGAAAAGATGCTGCCATGAGACAGAAACGGCTTCTGATTTGCAAAAAGAGGGATGCAGCCGCAAGTGCGCATTTTATAAAAGCTAATGATTCAGTCCACATAATTGATAGACGAATTCTGCTACAGGTCACGTGGCTATGTGAAGGATCGCGCGT
>NZ_JAVAXX010000551.1:0-1801 GCF_042709275.1 Bacillus sp. LR_5
CGCTTCGAAAAGCTCTTGGATACGCGGAAGACCCTGTGTGATATCGTCTCCGGCAACCCCGCCTGTATGGAATGTACGCATTGTTAACTGTGTACCAGGCTCACCGATTGATTGGGCAGCAATGATTCCGACAGCTTCACCGACTTCAACATCGGAGCCAGTTGCAAGATTTCGGCCATAGCATCGTTTACATACACCATGAGGCGTATTACATGTGAAGGCAGAACGGATCCACACTTCTTCAATGCCGGCTTCGACAATCTCCAGTGCTTTATCTTCATCGATCAGTTCGTTTTCATTCACAAGCACTTCACCTGTTTCAGGGTGCTTCACTTGTTTTCTTGCAAAACGTCCGATTAAGCGTTCTTCTAAGCGCTCAATTGTTTCAGTTCCTTCTTTAAGAGGCTTAGCAAGAATGCCTCGGTCAGTTCCGCAATCAGTTTCACGGATGATAACATCCTGCGCAACGTCAACGAGACGGCGTGTAAGGTAACCTGAGTCAGCAGTTTTAAGAGCGGTATCGGCAAGACCTTTACGCGCACCGTGTGTGGAGATAAAGTACTCCAATACTGTCAGACCTTCACGGAAACTTGATTTGATCGGCAACTCAATGATACGTCCAGCCGGGTTGGCCATCAGGCCGCGCATTCCGGCAAGCTGCGTAAAGTTAGATGCGTTACCACGGGCACCAGAGTCACTCATCATGTAGATCGGGTTGAGTTCATCAAGTGATTTCATCAGTTTGCCTTGGATAACGTCTTTTGCAGCACTCCAGATAGAGATGACTCTCTCATAGCGTTCTTCTTCAGTGATAAGACCGCGGCGGAACTGCTTCATAACGTTGTCAACTTTGCTTTGCGCTTCTTCAAGAATTTCTTGTTTATCATCGAGTACGACGATGTCAGAAACCCCAACTGTAATACCAGCTTTTGTTGAATATTTGAAACCTAGGTTTTTCATGCGGTCAAGCATTTTAGACGTTTCCGTAATATGGAA
This sequence comes from Bacillus sp. LR_5, assembly GCF_042709275.1. NCBI lineage: Bacteria > Bacillati > Bacillota > Bacilli > Caryophanales > Bacillaceae > Bacillus > Bacillus sp. LR_5. The sequence goes on from NZ_JAVAXX010000551.1 coordinate 997, forward strand.
TCGTTTGAAGATTTCCGCGATGATTTTACCCAGAATGCCTTTTTTAAACGGCGCATTGATTGGCTGCTGTGCGATAACAGCTTTAACGTCAGCACCTTTTTCTAAGAAGAAACGGTCAGGTGTTTTCTCTTCAATGTTGCTCTTCGTTGGTTCATTCATGTAAGGGAATGATTCCGGAAGAATTTCATTGAAGACAAGCTTACCGACAGTTGTAATTAACAATTTTGAGCGCTGTTCTTCGGTAAATGTCACATTCTTAAGTGAGTTAGCTGCAACAGCTACTCTCGTATGAAGGTGAACATATCCGTTTTGATAAGCAAGAAGCGCTTCGTCTGTATTCTTGAAGACCATACCTTCACCGACAGCACCGGCACGCTCAAGTGTCAGGTAATAGTTACCTAGCACCATATCCTGAGACGGTGTTACAACCGGTTTACCATCTTTAGGGTTCAAGATGTTTTGAGCAGCAAGCATCAAGATGCGTGCTTCAGCTTGTGCTTCAGCAGATAATGGTACGTGAACCGCCATTTGGTCACCGTCAAAGTCAGCGTTGTAAGCTGTACATACGAGCGGGTGAAGACGGATTGCGCGTCCTTCAACAAGCGTTGGTTCAAACGCCTGGATACCTAATCTGTGAAGTGTAGGGGCACGGTTCAGCAGTACCGGGTGCTCCTTAATAACTGATTCTAGTACATCCCAAACTTCAGGCTGTACGCGCTCAATTTTGCGTTTCGCACTCTTAATGTTGTGAGCAAGACCTTTTTCAACAAGTTCTTTCATAACAAAAGGTTTGAAAAGTTCAAGT
>NZ_JAVAXX010000552.1:0-1801 GCF_042709275.1 Bacillus sp. LR_5
GCTTGAACTTTTCAAACCTTTCGTTATGAAGGAGCTTGTTGAAAAAGGTCTTGCTCACAACATTAAGAGTGCGAAACGTAAAATTGAGCGCGTACAGCCTGAAGTATGGGATGTACTGGAATCAGTTATTAAGGAGCATCCGGTACTTCTGAACCGTGCCCCTACACTTCACAGATTAGGTATCCAAGCGTTTGAACCAACACTTGTTGAAGGACGCGCAATCCGTCTTCACCCGCTCGTATGTACAGCTTACAACGCTGACTTTGACGGTGACCAAATGGCGGTTCACGTACCATTATCTGCTGAAGCTCAAGCTGAAGCACGCATCTTGATGCTTGCTGCTCAAAACATCTTGAACCCTAAAGATGGTAAACCGGTTGTAACACCGTCTCAGGATATGGTACTGGGTAACTATTACCTGACACTTGAGCGTGCCGGTGCTGTCGGTGAAGGTATGGTCTTCAAGAATACAGACGAAGCGCTTCTTGCTTATCAAAACGGATATGTGCATCTTCATACGAGAGTAGCTGTTGCAGCTAACTCCCTTAAGAATGTGACATTTACCGAAGAACAGCGCTCAAAATTGTTAATTACAACTGTTGGTAAGCTTGTCTTCAATGAAATTCTTCCGGAATCATTCCCTTACATGAATGAACCAACGAAGAGCAACATTGAAGAGAAAACACCTGACCGTTTCTTCTTAGAAAAAGGTGCCGATGTAAAAGCTGTCATTGAACAGCAGCCAATCAATGCACCGTTTAAAAAAGGTATTCTGGGTAAAATCATCGCGGAAATCTTTAAACGATTCCATATCACGGAAACGTCTAAAATGCTTGACCGCATGAAAAACCTAGGTTTCAAATATTCAACAAAAGCTGGTATTACAGTTGGGGTTTCTGACATCGTCGTACTCGATGATAAACAAGAAATTCTTGAGGAAGCGCAAAGCAAAGTTGATAACGTCATGAAGCAATTCCGACGTGGTCTAATCACTGAAGAAGAACGCTATGAGAGAGTTATCTCTATCTGGAGTGCTGCAAAAGACGTTATCCAAGGCAAACTGATGAAATCACTTGATGAGCTCAACCCGATCTACATGATGAGTGACTCCGGTGCCCGTGGTAACGCGTCTAACTTTACGCAGCTTGCCGGAATGCGCGGCCTGATGGCCAACCCGGCTGGACGTATCATTGAATTACCGATCAAATCAAGTTTCCGTGAAGGTCTGACAGTATTGGAGTACTTTATCTCCACTCACGGTGCGCGTAAAGGTCTTGCCGATACCGCCCTTAAAACTGCTGATTCAGGTTACCTTACACGCCGTCTCGTTGACGTTGCGCAGGATGTTATCATCCGTGAAACTGATTGCGGAACTGACCGAGGCATCCTTGCTAAGCCTCTTAAAGAAGGAACTGAAACAATTGAGCGCTTAGAAGAACGCTTAATCGGCCGTTTTGCACGAAAACAAGTGAAGCACCCTGAAACAGGTGAAGTGCTTGTAAATGAAAACGAACTGATCGATGAAGATAAAGCACTGGAGATTGTAGAAGCCGGTATTGAAGAAGTGTGGATCCGTTCTGCCTTCACATGTAATACGCCTCATGGTGTATGTAAACGATGCTATGGCCGAAATCTTGCAACTGGCTCCGATGTTGAAGTCGGTGAAGCAGTCGGTATCATTGCTGCCCAATCAATCGGTGAGCCTGGTACACAGTTAACAATGCGTACATTCCATACAGGCGGGGTTGCCGGAGACGATATCACACAGGGTCTTCCGCGTATCCAAGAGCTTTTCGAAGCA
>NZ_JAVAXX010000553.1:0-1768 GCF_042709275.1 Bacillus sp. LR_5
GAGCAAGCTGCTGAGCGGAGCAGAAGATGCGCTGCTCAGACATGGCGTAGACACAAATGACATTGATGTGGCTTGGGTTCCAGGCGCATTTGAAATACCGTTTGCTGCGAAAAAAATGGCGGAAACAAAAAAATATGATGCTATTATCACATTGGGCACTGTCATCAGAGGCGCAACGACACATTACGATTATGTCTGCAATGAAGCTGCAAAAGGCATCGCGCAAGCAGCAAACACTACTGGTGTACCTGTCATCTTTGGAATTGTAACAACTGAAAACATCGAACAGGCTATCGAGCGTGCCGGCACAAAAGCGGGCAACAAAGGTGTAGATTGTGCTGTTTCTGCCATTGAAATGGCAAATTTAAACCGCTCATTTGAATAATTTGCTGAAAACAGTTTAAAAATATGGCGAAAATGATATAATGTGAGAAAACGGATCACCTATTCGTATCCGTTAATAGCAGACTGGACATTTTGGATATAGAGGGGTTTTTATGTTAATTCGTTATAAAAAATCGTTTGAAAAGATTGCGATGGGGCTTCTTTCGTTTATGCCGAATGAAAAAGACCTTAAGCAGCTTCAGCAGACAATTAAGGACTACGAAACGGATACAGACCGCCAGCTCTTTCTTTGGAAAGAGGACGAGGATATCGTCGGAGCAATCGGAGTCGAAAAAAAGGATTCTGAGGTTGAGATCCGGCATATCAGTGTGAATCCTTCTCATCGCCATCAAGGAATCGGAAAACAGATGATGGATGCTTTAAAGCATTTATTCAAAACGCAAGTACTGGTTCCAAATGAATTAACGCAGAGCTTTTTCGAACGTTGTCAAGGTCAGCAGGATCAAGACATTTCATACAATAATTAAGCAGAGGCTGTCATCAGCCTCTGCTTTTTTTTCTGCGTTCTATTTCTTTTTCACGTTCACGGATGACGTCAGTCCGATCCCGCAAACGGTGTTTGTCGATAAGAAATATGTTGCTGAGTGCACTGGGCTGCCCCCATGTATACTTTTTTTTCCTGCATTCGATCCTGCATGCTTCCTCCAGTTTCTTATCTTTGATTGGCAGCATAATGCTTTTATAGGCAGAGCCCGTTTCAATTTGTTCGTAAACCGATTGCATAAGTTCGAGCAAACGGCCATGATCAAGCCCTAAGTCTTCGACTGCCCGGTGTTCTGCTTGAAGAATCCGGATGCTGTTCGCCATCAGTCTTTTTGCCCCGGCTGTATTCTGCCTTCTGTGATGATATAAAGCCACTGCAAGCTGAATAAAGCCCACCCAATAGCGTTTTCGTTTCTTTGGCGGGTCTTCCTTCCAGAATTCTTCTAATATTTCATGGCATTCAAAATAATCCCGTGTCGCGTGAAACTCAACGAGATACTCTATATAAGCTTTCGGATACAAGGTGTTTCCTCCTTTAATGTGCTTTTAGTGTACCATAGAAGGGATAAAAGGAAAAAAGAACGCTCGGCCTCTATTGCTTCTTAGAAAGGAAAACCAGAAGCTAAGGCTTTTTCTCCCGCTTCTGCGCTCCGAGCAAACACCTCTCGTGTTTTGAATATTCTGTACAAACTTGTTCAAAACAGGAAATGAAATAGTATTGGACGAGAGCTTTTTGGTGGCTTATACTATAGGGTAGCCAGTTTTTCCGGCAATGAGAGTGATACTTGAAAATGGTGAGATGATGGAAGAATATCAAGTGAAAATTGATACGTTTGAGGGCCCATTGGACCTGCTGCTTCATTTAATCAATCGTCTTGAA
>NZ_JAVAXX010000554.1:0-1761 GCF_042709275.1 Bacillus sp. LR_5
AATAACGATTATTCCCTTAATCAGCTTGCGCTGGAAATCGGAGTCTCACCCGCCACACTGAGCCGCGTGCTGAATGGAGAAAGACGGCCGGGGCAGCTTGTGATCGGTAAAATGCTTCACTATTTTAATTTGAAATTTGAGGATCTTTTTTACTATGATTTTGTTGACAAAAGTCAATAAAATATAGAAAACGCAAGGAGATCCAAGCGTTTTCTATATTGAATGATGTGTCAGCACAAACCCTGTCACCAGCTCATTGCACGTTTTCCATTGTTTTGTCGGCAATTGATGTCCCTGATATTCCAATCTGAAAAATTCGGCATGTCTGCACGATCTTCGGTAATAGCCTGCGTTTGTAAAGGTCCAGTCCCGCAGGCCGCCATACATAAACAGCATTGGCATTTCTAGGCGGGGCAGCTGTTCAATGCAGTTGTAGCCAAGCGAATCCAGATAATACTGATGCCAATGGGCCAGGTCTGCTTTTTTCATATGGTCTGTTAATATGCTGCGAAGCTGTCTGTCTTTTGTGTGGCTGCCAGCGAGGATTTTCATGAGCAAACCGGGGTTTTTTTCAAGCAGATACATTCCCAGTTTGTGCAGCTTCTGGCCGATTACGTTATGAACAGCGGGGTAGGCGCCGGACAGAATAAGGTGTGACACTTTGTCGGGGCGGGTGAAGCCGGTATGCTGCGCGATTAAGCCTCCGGCAGAATACCCGAATAACACAGCTTTATCAATATCCAAAGCGTCCATGAATTGCGCGATCTCGTTTGCGTAATAGGAAATAGACGCTGGCTGATCGATATGATCACTATCACCGTGGCCGCTTAAATCGGGAAAAATCACCCTGAAATGCTTGGATAGAAGGCGCTGATAATAAAAAACCTTGCGTCCCATGCCCGGCGGGTGGATAAAAATGATAGGGATTCCCTGTCCATATTCTTCATAAAAAAGATGTTTCCTGCTGTCTATGCTGATAAGCGGCATCGCTTTTCTCCTTTGACCTTTTCATATGAATAGGGTAACCAAGATAAAACGTCTTATCCGGCCTTTTGGCGTCTGATACAGCGTGACATGCCAACCCTTTTCATGTAAAATAGAAGTAATGTAGCCAGTGAGTCTGGAGGTGTATGGGATGCACGCAGTTTTGATTACCTTGTTGGTTATCGTCAGCATTGCACTTATTATTGTTGTTTTGCTTCAATCCAGTAAAAGCGCCGGATTATCTGGTGCGATTTCAGGTGGAGCGGAGCAGCTCTTCGGGAAACAAAAAGCAAGAGGTCTTGATTTAATTTTGCACCGCATTACGGTAGTGCTGGCAGTCTTGTTTTTCGTGTTAACGATTGCGCTTGCTTATATCCTATAGGGCAATGTTTGTATAAGGTCTGATGTGAAGTCAGGCCTTTTTCACGTTTCTGGATGATATTCAAAACGTTTTTTTCTGATTAAACTGTGGAAAACTATAATGATCGTGCAGATAGAAAGGGAGACATGAGCATGAAAGTTGTGACACCAAAACCATTTACATTTAAAGGCGGAGACAAAGCGGTGCTTTTGCTGCACGGCTTTACAGGCAATACAGCGGATGTAAGGATGCTGGGACGATATTTGAATGAACGCGGCTATACGTGCCACGCGCCTCAATATGAAGGACATGGCGTCCCGCCTGAAGAACTTGTACATACGGGGCCCGAAGACTGGTGGAAAAACGTAATGGATGGCTATGAATACTTAAAATCTGAAGGCTATGAGAGCATTGCG
>NZ_JAVAXX010000555.1:0-1756 GCF_042709275.1 Bacillus sp. LR_5
TATTATTTGTTTATAACTTAACCCCGTTTGAAGAAATTACTCCCTTAAACCAATCGAAGCTTTTCTTCTTATATCTATTCAAATCTCTTAAATTTGTTTCATCTCTGTTTACGAAAACAAAGCCATAACGCTTCTTCATCTCACCTTGAGAGCTTAAAATATCCGTTGATCCCCACGAAAGGTATCCGATAACATCTACACCTTCTTTCATGGCCAGTTTCATTTGTTCAATATGTTCCCTTAGATAATCAATACGATACTGATCTTCCACTGTTTGGTTTTCGTCCAGCTCTTCTCTTACACCAATCCCATTCTCTGTTATGAAAATAGGCAGCCGATAACGGGCATACATATCTTTTAAAGCCACTCTTAAGCCAATTGGATCAATTGCCCATCCCCACTCATTGGTATCTAGTTTTGGATTCGGACATACACCTGAAATAATGTGTCCATCCGTTTCCGGCAGGTGCTTAACCGTTTGACTCTGATAATAGCTGAGGCTTAAGTAATCAACTGTGTTATCCTTAAGTAATTCAGCATCTCCCTCTTCAAACACCGGCATTATGTTGTTCTGCTCAAGATGACTGGTAACATAAGATGGATACTCGCCGTGCACAAATACATCAAAATAAAAGTCTGTCAATAACTCTTTTGCTTTCATATTTGCTATAGCATCTTTTGGATCACAGGTCGCTGGATACGTTGTTAGGTAGGTTACCATTCCTGCCATTTGTCCATTTGGCACTAACTCATGCAGAGCTTTTACCGCCTTAGCATGTGCAATAAAAGCATTGTGGCACACCTGATATCTTAAAGCCTCAACTGATTCATTATCAGCCAATGTAACTCCCCAATATTGCGGGTTTGTTAAAACAAGATTTTGCTCATTAAAAGTAAGCCAATATTTAACTTTTCCTCCAAATCGTTTAAATACTGTCCTTGCATATTTATCAAATAACTCTACGACTTTTCTGGAAGCAAAACCGTTATATTTTTCTGCCAACGCCAAAGGTAAATCAAAATGATAAAGAGTGATAACAGGCTGGATTCCGTTTGTCAGCATCTCATCAAATAATTCATCATAAAACTTTAAACCTTCTTCATTAGGTTCTCCTTCTCCATCTGGAAAAACCCTTGACCATGAAATGCTTGTGCGGTAGGCATTAAATCCCATTTCTTTAAAAAGCGCAATATCCTCTTTATAGCGATGATAAAAATCCACTGCTACCTTCCAATTTGAATGATTATTCTTTACCGGCCTTGCATCTACTATAGACGGGCCCTTCCCCCCCTCATTCCAAGCACCTTCAGTTTGAAAAGATGTTACCGCTCCTCCCCAGAAAAAACCCTCGGGGATAATATTCTTATTATTCATTTCTTTGCACTCCTTAATTGTGAAATAACATTGCAGGCTTACCTCAAGAACATTCTTTCAAGGCGTATGTTTAAGCGAAAAAAGAAATCTTATGTTGTATTACCTTATAATTATCGCTCTCCGCCATTCTGGTAGAGTTCTCTCCAGAATGGTTTTACTGCTTTTGCTGAGTCTTCCGCACAAACACATCTATTACGCACCACTATAGAGCAGGAACATAAAAAGCGGAAGCAGGCTACATTTGATAAACCTTAGGTGCATCCTGCAAACAAATAACGGTCTAAGTCAGATCTAGTATTCTTAGTTCAAAACTTCACTTTTGTAGATTTTTCTCAATATCATAATCCCACACATAACATAGAGAGAAGGAGCAATGAATAT
>NZ_JAVAXX010000556.1:0-1728 GCF_042709275.1 Bacillus sp. LR_5
AGGCGTTTGTCTGAACGTTGGATGTATCCCTTCAAAAGCGCTGATCAATGCAGGTCACCGTTATGAGAATGCAAAACATTCTGATGACATGGGAATCACTGCTGAGAATGTAACAGTTGATTTCACAAAAGTTCAAGAATGGAAAGCTTCTGTTGTCAACAAGCTTACTGGCGGTGTAGCAGGTCTTCTTAAAGGCAACAAAGTAGATGTTGTAAAAGGTGAAGCTTACTTTGTAGACAGCAATTCAGTTCGTGTTATGGATGAGAACTCTGCTCAAACATACACGTTCAAAAACGCAATCATTGCTACTGGATCTCGTCCTATCGAATTGCCAAACTTCAAATATAGTGAGCGTGTCCTGAATTCAACTGGCGCTTTGGCTCTTAAAGAGATTCCTAAAAAGCTCGTTGTTATCGGCGGCGGATACATCGGAACTGAACTTGGAACTGCGTATGCTAACTTCGGTACTGAACTTGTTATTCTTGAAGGCGGAGATGAAATTCTTCCTGGCTTCGAAAAACAAATGAGTTCTCTCGTTACACGCAGACTGAAGAAAAAAGGCAACGTTGAAATCCATACAAACGCGATGGCTAAAGGCGTTGAAGAAAGACCAGACGGCGTAACAGTTACTTTCGAAGTAAAAGGCGAAGAAAAAACGGTTGATGCTGATTACGTATTGATTACAGTAGGACGCCGTCCAAACACTGATGAGCTTGGTCTTGAGCAAGTCGGTATCGAAATGACGGACCGCGGTATCGTGAAAACTGACAAACAGTGCCGCACAAACGTACCTAACATTTATGCAATCGGTGATATCATCGAAGGACCGCCGCTTGCTCATAAAGCATCTTACGAAGGTAAAATCGCAGCAGAAGCTATCGCTGGAGAGCCTGCAGAAATCGATTACCTTGGTATTCCTGCGGTTGTTTTCTCTGAGCCTGAACTTGCATCAGTTGGTTACACTGAAGCACAGGCGAAAGAAGAAGGTCTTGACATTGTTGCTGCTAAATTCCCATTTGCAGCAAACGGCCGCGCGCTTTCTCTTAACGAAACAGACGGCTTCATGAAGCTGATCACTCGTAAAGAGGACGGTCTTGTGATCGGTGCACAAATCGCCGGAGCAAGTGCTTCTGATATGATTTCTGAATTAAGCTTAGCGATTGAAGGCGGCATGACTGCTGAAGATATCGCGATGACAATTCACGCTCACCCAACATTGGGCGAAATCACAATGGAAGCTGCTGAAGTGGCAATCGGAAGTCCGATTCACATCGTAAAATAATTTTCATATCAAAAACAGCCCTCGCTCAAAGCGGGGCTGTTTTTTTATTTTGACAGCACATGCTGTAATGGTTTAATGATGTCTTCTTTCTTTTTCACACATCCCTCGATTTTCACCACGACATGGCGCTGATCAACAACCATAAGGGTAGGGACAGTTTCAATCTCATCTTCCCAGCCTTCTTTTTTATCATAGACCTTCATTTTATCTATTTGCTCGGGATAATCTTTTTCTAAATCAAGCAGTGCATCGTAATAAGGCGCTTCCTGGTCTATTTGGTTCTCATCAGAAAAAAACAGGATTTGTGTATGATGAATGTTGTCAATCCGGCTTTTTTTCATCGGATTGATGGTGGAAAGCGTACAGCCCGATAAAGCAAATACTATTATCAGCATGGGGAATACCGCGCGATATCGCATCTATCTTCTCCTCTGTATAAACAGTAG
>NZ_JAVAXX010000557.1:0-1709 GCF_042709275.1 Bacillus sp. LR_5
AGCGGAAAATGTGTTTGGGATGTGTATTGCTTATCCGAATACTTACATAAGGTATAGATTAATTGATTTCGTTGAAAAATGGGTACCTTATTTCTCTGCTGTAGAAACTATAATCAATCTAACCCAGGATCCGGATGATTTAGTTTCTTTTAAAGCTATGGATGTCTGTGCAAATCATAAAATTGAAGAATCTGTAGCATATTTGTCTTCGATTATTGATGATGTCCGGGAGAGTATAAGCTACCCTAAAAAACCTGTGGGATTAGGGGCCCAAAAAGTATTAAGTACATTATTAGATATATTCGGTGTTGAAAAACATGAAGAGCTAGTAATGCTAAAAAATTATTTTGATCAAAATGGTATACTTCCTAATAACTTTGACTTTGAAGAAAAAATTCCTCAAAGTCTAATAGAGGAATTCGAAAAAACAGAAGAAGATGGGATGATTTTAATTCCGGGTGGCTTTTTTGAATTCGGTTTAAATGAAAATGAAATTCCTGACAAAACATTTAATTGGAAAGATGCTGTTCCTAGACAAAAAGTATGGTTACCTCCATTTTTTATCGATAAGTATCCTGTTACAAATAAAGATTATGATATCTTTACCGAGTTCATAGAGGAAAATGGGCATATATTCTGTCATCCTAATGAACCGCAGAATAAACAACATAGAAGAAATACATATTGGGATGATAGGTATTTAGATAATCATCCCGTTACAGGTATAGATTTTTATGATGCATTTGCTTACGCAAGATATAAGGGGAAAGAATTGCCAACCGAGTTTCAATGGGAAAAAGCTGCTCGAGGCGAAAAGGGTAATGTCTGGCCTTGGGGAGATAAATTTGATCCTGCAAAGGTTCAATATGCTGGAAGTCTTTATAATGAACCCATTACTTCTTTAAAGTCCTGGAGAGAAAATTTATTAAAAGCTCATGCTGATAAAGAATTAAATCATTTAACAAGTGATATTTTTGAACAAAATGGTGAAAGTCCCTATGGAGTATGCGGTATGATCGGCGGAACATGGGAGTGGACTAGAAGTGAGCTTAAAACAAAGAGAGCTTTCCACCCTATTTTTGAGAATGTACCATTTAATAGTGTTAACTCATTTGCCGTTCTTAAAGGAGGATCATTCTTCTCTCATCCAGGCTTAATGTTCCCTTCTTTTAGAGCAAAAGATATTCCTTTCTGTCGACACAATGAAATGGGGATTAGATGCGTAAAGAATATTCCAGTATATAAAATTAGAGAATCAATTAATGGGCCAATTACTAATAAAGCAATTTATTAATCATTCTAGGTTAGAGACTTGATAAAAGTATACTAACATTGTGTAATAATGTTCAGCTTGTAGAAAAAACAATGTTTTTTCTACAAGATTTTATTTTAAATGCTTTTCATAATTATCAGGGATTGGAATCAGAAAAAGAGCCATTAAGCTCGATCTTAGCTAGGTATTACGATCTTCTGTATATTATTGTGAGAAATATAGAAGATTCAGTTAGTTAGCATTTCGATTTTAAGCTGAGCCTGCAATAGCAAAGCATCTGTTTTGATTATTCTTTTTCTGATACATAAGCTAATTTTGTCGCTTTTCTTTTTTGTCTTTTCACGCATTTCGAGGATGACTTACTATAATTCTTTCAGCTTTTCTATGTGTTAAGATTCGAATAGATGAAATAACTTTAACAGGTTGGTCAATAAGA
>NZ_JAVAXX010000558.1:0-1701 GCF_042709275.1 Bacillus sp. LR_5
TTGATTATGGTGCACTGAGCGGAATGTTTTGGATTCTGGCTTTCGGTATGATTGTGCCTTGGAGAATCGCTATGTATTTATCATATCGAAAACTTCATAACGAGCTGCAGTCAGCTAATATTCAAATGAATTAAAAAACCTTTCCTCTTGTCAGGAAAGGTTTTTTATTTGAGAAGGGTCTGATAAGGTTCCAAATCGATTTTTTTGTCCCGCAGATGCCTTTTTAAGAAGGTATGGTCTCTTTTAGGAGTTGCGAGAATATAGCCTTTGATCATAAGTTGCTGATCAATCTTTGCTACCTTTTCTTTTAATGCAAGCTCACCGATTTTGCCTGCGATTTTGGCTTTTGCTGCATCTCTGAACAGCTCTGGCACGGGCGCAGTCAATTCATCTAGAAACTGTTTGTTTTCATCGTTCCATAAATGTCTGCTGTTTTCAATATAGTAATCCTGCCAATCAAGCTCTGATCTGCCGTCCTCTTTTGGTAAACGCTTTAAAAACTTTCGAAACATGAAAAAACCGCCGATTGATAATAAGACTACCATCATGATCACCCAAAACAGAATAAACCATAAAAACCATCCTTCCAGCATCAATCATTCCCCCTTATTCTAACCATATTGTATACGAAGAGAGATTAGAAGAACACAGTAAAAAAAGAATAGAAAAAAGTGATAGACGTCTAGTCAAAAGAGATAGTAGATCATATTCTATTGTATAGTGAATCTGCTATTTGGCCATGGGAGAGTCACTAGAGGGTATTTGACGATAAATGGACGGAAAAAAAGTCACTTTCATAATAGGGGATGAAAGTGACTTTTTATGTTTAGCTGAGAGGAAATTGAAGAGAAAAAGAAGAGCCATCTTCTGTTTCTTTATTAACGGCGACTGTGAGTATTTGATTTTCGCATTCGGCTTGAATGTTTTTGTCATTAAAATAAAAAGGAAGCATCATTTGTTTTTCAAAAGTCTGTCCTGACGATTTGACAGTTAAGATGAACTCGCATCCAGAAAGGGTAACTGTTACTTGTGTAGGCTGTAAAAAAGTCAGATCCGCTTCTATAATATACTGCTGACTTGTTTCATATAAATCAATAGGCAATGTTTCGTCGTACCAGGCGAAGGGGTCTTCAAAAAATTGCCGAAGCCATTCATCCATACTATCGAAATCATTCGCATCGTTGCGTTTTGAATGGTTCATGGAAGCATTCCTCCACATATCAACCTTGCTTTATATCATATGCGGTGGATTATAAATGGGTGAACGCATAAAAAAACAGACACTAAGGTCTGCTTTTCTTACATATCATGGCTTGAGTTGTGCTTTTGTCTTGTATGGTTTCGGTTCTTTACTTTTTTGCTTCCGCTTAGAGGCTCAGGTTGGCCGGGATTGTGTCCTTTAGGGGCGTTTTTATGCATATCTTTACTTGTATTCTTATTGGTCATAAAATGAGAACCTCCTTAAAAGAGTTCGGTGTTATTGATTGGTTTTTCTTTTTTTGTTATTTTGGCGTTCTGCTTCAGTCAGTACAAGCTGGTCGTTTTCAATATAGCCGGCGCCTTTGCCTTGGCTTTTTGCGTCATTCATTCCGTTAATGACGTGATTCGCTTTTCTTTTGACCATCGTTATCACCTCAATCATAATATGGCTCCTTTTATTGTGTTATATGAGAGAGCGTAAACAGTAAAAATTACCGGTAC
>NZ_JAVAXX010000559.1:0-1673 GCF_042709275.1 Bacillus sp. LR_5
AGACGGCAAAATCTGTTCCAAAATTATTGAAAAAGATTGCGTGTTTTATGTCAACATGAAGCCGCTGCAAATTGTCGACAGAAGCTGCCGGTTTTTTGGATCAAGCTATGCGGGAAGAAAAGCAGGAACTTATGAAGTGACAAAAATTTCACACAAGCCGCCAATCATGGTGGACCCTTCGAACCAAATCTTTTTATTCCCTACACTTTCTTCGACAAGACCCCAATGCGGCTGGATTTCCCATGTGCATGTAAAAGAATTCAAAGCGACTGAATTCGACGATACGGAAGTGACGTTTTCGAATGGGAAAACGATGGAGCTGCCGATCTCTTATAATTCGTTCGAGAACCAGGTATACCGAACAGCGTGGCTTAGAACCAAATTCCAAGACAGAATCGACCACCGCGTGCCGAAAAGGCAGGAATTTATGCTGTACCCGAAGGAAGAGCGGACGAAGATGATTTATGATTTTATTTTGCGTGAGCTCGGGGAGCGGTATTAGAAAATAGAAAGGAGCTGACCCACAGGGCAGCTCCTTTCATAAAGCTATGCCGTCGGAATTCCTCCGGTGATGCCATATACCTGAGATGTCACATAGCTTGAATTCTCTGAAGCTAGAAATACATAAACATCGGCCAATTCCACTGGCTGCCCAGCGCGATTTAATGGAGCTGGCGGCGTGCCTTGTCCGAATTTCGGGATGTTTTCCGTCGGCTGTCCGCCGGAAATTTGCAGCGGTGTCCAAATTGGTCCGGGCGCAACTGAATTTACTCTGATGCCTTTGGAAGTAAGCTGTTTTCCCAGTCCAACGGTAAAGCCGATAATGGCGTTTTTCGTTGCTGCGTAATCTAACAGCATCGGGCTTGGATTATAGCCTTCAACTGAGGTAGTTGTGATAATTGAAGCTCCCTCCGGCAAATACGGAAGCGCCGCTTTTACAACCCAGTAAAGGGAAAAGACGTTCACTTCAAATGTTTTATAGATTTGTTCAGTAGGCAGATCTTCGATGTTTTCGACCGCTTGCTGTTTGCCTGCAACGAGCGCTAGCACATCAAGTCCTCCGAGCTCCTGCTGCGCCTGTTTGACTAGATCTTGGCAAAAGGATTCGTCGCTCAAGTCTCCGGGGATCAGCACTGCTTTTCGGCCTTCTGCTTCAATCAGCTCTTTTACCTCTTCAGCATCTGGCTGTTCCTCGGGCAAGTAGTTAATGGCCACATCGGCACCTTCTCTGGCGTAAGCAATCGCGGCAGCGCGGCCGATACCGGAATCGCCGCCCGTGACAAGCGCTTTTCGACCCGTTAGTTTACCTGATCCTTTGTAGCTTTTTTCTCCGCAATCAGGGACAGGCTTCATGTTCTTTTGCAGGCCTGGCGGCTCTTGATATTGTTCAGGAAATTCATCATGAAAAAATGCTTTTACAGGATTCGTAAGATTTGAATCAGACATCATCAACGCTCCTTTTCTGTTTGGTGTACATTCGTATGTGTACCCCTGAGCATAAGCAGAAAAACATGTTTTGGCAGTTTGAATAGGTAAGGAAAAAGAAGACAAGAAAAAACAAATGCTTCTTCGATATTTATCTTTACAAATAAGAATATATGAGTTATGATAAATTCAAGCTCTAAATACACTAAATATTGGGTGATGGGTGAATAAATCGTACTTATAAAAGC
>NZ_JAVAXX010000056.1:0-29449 GCF_042709275.1 Bacillus sp. LR_5
TAACACTTTTTGAACAAAATTTGAACGTGAATTGCTTCGATTATGAAATTAATTTATATGGAGCTCATATCATAACGTTTCTGCGTCACTAGTTATTGACAATCCAGCAATTTCTCCCCTTCACTTTACCCATATTTCCAATAGAGGCTCTCTTTTTCCTGTGATCGGATCATTCGTCGGTAACGCCGCCTGCTTAATCTGTTTGAGCGCTTCCTCCCGCTCATTCGGTTTCCCCGTCTTCATATCATACTGAACGCCACCGGGATAGGCGCCAAGGACAGTAAAATCGGGACTTGAGCTAAGCTTTTTATGTCCGACTCCGGCTGGAATCACGACTGCGTCGCCTGATTTGAAAGGGATGGCAGCCCCTTGTTCTCCCCCAAACTGAATCACAGCCTCTCCCCTAAGGGCAATCAGGACTTCATGCGTATTGCTGTGATAATGATGGTATGGAAAAACACTCCCTGACCAGCTGTTTGACCAGCCATGCCGGATGACGATCCGCTCTGCCAGTCCGGTGTCCTTAAGCGCGTTTTGATACACCACGAGCGGAAAATCAGGGTGATTCGGAATCCTGCCGTCATCCGGAAAGAAGTATGTCTGTGTCTCTTTTTCCATCAATTTCACCTCCCTTTTTTGTCTTCCACACATAGCGGTTCGCCAAACATGATGTTTTTCTCATGATTCCATTGATCTGCATGATACCGAATAGTATAGTATAAAAAAATAATGCCAGAATGAGGGATATCATGAAAGCTATCGTTATCGGAATATTGGCTTCACTCTTTTTCGCCGTTACCTTTATATTAAACAGAGCGATGGAGTTATCAGGAGGCAGCTGGCTTTGGAGCTCTTCGCTGCGCTTTATTTTTATGGTGCCATTTTTATGTTTGATTGTCATCATGAGAGGGACATTCACGCCTCTCTTACTAGAGATGAGGAAAAAGCCGTTTTATTGGATCAAATGGAGCTTCGTCGGTTTCGTGCTTTTTTACGCGCCGATTACATTTGCGGCTGCATACGGTCCGGGGTGGCTCATAGCCGGAACCTGGCAAATTACAATTGTAGCCGGGGTGCTCTTATCTCCTTTGTTTTATGTCAAACAAGATATGCCGGGCGGTCCGCAGCTCGTTCGCCAAAAGATTCCCCTGGTTTCACTTGGCACTTCTGTGATCATCCTGATTGGAGCGGCTCTGATTCAGCTTCAGCATGCAGAATCGCTTTCTGGGAGGATGCTGCTTTTCAGTGTGCTGCCGGTTGTCATTGCGGCTTTTGCCTATCCGTTAGGAAACAGGAGAATGCTCGAAGAATACGGAGGCCGGCTTGATACATTTCAGCGCGTGCTTGGAATGACATTGGCAAGCCTTCCATTCTGGCTTATATTAGCAGCTTACGGCTGGTGGTCAGATGGCCTTCCAACAGCAAGTCAAACCGTCCAATCCTTTATCGTTGCCATCAGCTCAGGCATCATTGCGACGGTTTTATTTTTCTGGGCCACTGATATGGTAAGAGACAATCCGCAAAAACTCGCAGCTGTTGAAGCCACTCAATCCGGTGAAGTGATTTTCGCGCTGCTTGGTGAAATTGTTCTGCTGTCAGGCGTTTTCCCATCTCTATTATCATTTGCCGGTTTGTTCATTATAATAGCGGGGATGATGTTACATACCTTCGCTTCACAGCCGAGAAAACCGAAAAAGAAAGCACAGTCAAATCTGACTGCGTAGCATCTGCAGGAGAATGGGTGAAAGCCTGTTCTCCTTTATTTGTGCTACCAAAAGGAATCTGTTTCACGTTATAGTTAAATATAATGTCAGCCTACTTATATTGAAAGGTGATTATTGTAATGGAAGCAAACGATCAAACACAAAACATACCAGCCATCTCCTTCAGATCAGTCAGAAAAAGCTATAAACAAGATGGACAAACCTATGATGTGCTGCAGGATGTCACCGGAGACATTCAACAGGGTGCAATCGTAGCCGTTTTAGGCCCTTCCGGCTCAGGCAAAAGCACCCTCCTTTCTATGTGTAATTTAATGAGAACGCCTGACAGCGGCGAAGTCAACATATATGGAAAGGAAGTCAGAGAATGGAATGTCAATGAGCTGAGGCGAACGGCAGCCCTCGCGTTTCAATCGGCTCCCGTGCTCGACGGGACAGTGCGTGACAATTTAAGTCTTGTACAAAGGCTGCATCAATCCCAGCTGTACTCTCCTGAAAAGCTGGCTTCTCTTGCAGGGCTGCCGCCAGAGCTGTTAGACAGAAGCGCCAGAGACTTATCGGGCGGGCAGCGGCAAAGACTGTCACTGGCCAGAACGCTCTCAAATCCTTCCTCCATTCTATTGTTGGACGAAATCACGTCGGCCTTGGACCCGGTTTCTGCTCTTGAGATTGAAGAACTGATCAAACGTCAGCATCAAGAGAAAAAATGGACAGTCATGTGGGTCACTCATAATATGGAGCAGGCAAAACGAGTAGCCGATACCATTTGGTTTATGGCAGATGGCCGGCTGCTTGAAATCGCCGAAACCGAAACATTTTTCTCGGCTCCGCAGCATGAAGCAGCGAAAGAATTTTTGAAGGGAGGCACTCGGTAATGGATTACCTTTCTCTCTCTTTAACGATGATCTTTGTTTTGATCGCCTTGTTTTTATCAAAATCCTTTAAAGCCGGTGTAGAAAAAGACATGATCATCGCCACCATCCGGGCCGCGGTGCAGCTGCTTATCATCGGTTATGTTTTGTCGCTGATTTTTCGCGGAGACCACCCTGTTTTTATCCTGCTGATGGTGCTGTTAATGCTCGCGGTGGCGGCGCAAAATGTCATCAAGCGAAAGAAAAATACAATCGGTTCGTTTTGGAGGGTGTTTGCCGCGTTAGCAATCGTAGAAATGGTGACGCAGGGAATTCTGCTGTCTCTTCATATCATTCCGCTTACGGCACGATATGTCATTCCGATCAGCGGGATGGTCATCGGAAATTCGATGGTGCTCTCAAGTTTGTTTCTAAACCGGCTCAACTCAGAAGTCGGCGTTCGCAAAGAAGAAATTCAATTAATATTGTCACTTGGCGGCACACCGAAGCAATCCATACAGCGCATTCTTACTTCAGCGATGAAAATGAGTATGATCCCGACGCTCGAAAGCCAGAAAACACTGGGTCTTGTCCAGCTTCCCGGCATGATGACAGGCCAGATTCTAGCCGGCGCGGACCCGATTCAGGCAGTACGCTTTCAACTCTTAATCGTGTTTACAACGATGGCCTCAGCCGCGCTGACTTGTGTAATCTTAAGCGTGCTGACATACCCATCATTATTCACCGTTCATCAGCAGCTGAAGCAGAATGAATGACAGACAAAAGCCGCTTTCCGAGGGAAAAGCGGCTTTTTGTACTTGTTATTCCTTTTCTTCATAATACTTGGCCAGCTCAACAATCATCGCACCCATCCGCTCAATCTCTGGCGCAAGCAGTCTCGTAATGCCCTCTTCCCGCAGTGCTTCAGCAGTCACTTTTCCGACAGCAGCTGCGATGGCGCGTTCTTCGAATACCTTCTTCACTTCATTGATATAACCTCGCCCCTTAGCAAAATCAAACAGGGAACGAACCTGAATGGCCGTTGTAAAACAAACGGCATCGATCTCACCGTTCATCAGCTCTCGGCATAACCGCTCCACCGTTTCCTCCTCCGGCGGGATGTGCTGATAAGGCAGAATCGGCAGGACAGACGCGCCTTTTTCTTCAAGAAATGCCATGAGAGCCGGCGCTTTTTCGCCATGAAGCTGCACCATGACTGTTTTTCCTGAAAAGTCGTGAGGCTCCAAAGAACGGATTAAGCCTCTTGTTGTCCCGTCTTCATCCGAAGCTTCCGGTGTGATTCCAAGTTTTTTCAGCGCAGACAGCGTTTTGTATCCCCGGCATGCCGCTTTCGCTTGGCGAATGGCCTGCAGAAACTCATCTTTCAGTCCAATTTTCTCTGCCATATTGACAAGAGTCTCCAACCCGATGCCTGTCGTGAAAATGACCCAGTCAGCTTTTTTTCCCTCCACAAATGTCCGCAAATCCGGCTCCACCTGCTTCTCTGCTAAGTAAACCGTGCCTTGGAGAGGCCGGATGACAGGTATTCCGCCCTGTTTTTCAATGATTGTACTGATTTCTTCCGTTTTTCGTGAGCCACCGATTGCCACACGTTTTCCAAGTAACCCTTTTCCCATACCCGTTTCCTCTCCTCTTTGCATAGGCTTTTTATGTATACAAGCTTATTAAAGCTATTTTGGCGCAAACCAAGGGAGAAATCAAGATAAACCCAAACTCCTAAAATCCATTGAATACGCCGGAAGCTTGCTGTAAGATAAACAGCAGACACGTCTTGTAACGGAGGATCGACATGGAAACAAAAAAAGAAGAATATGAAACAAAAGGCTACGATACATCGATTGTTTACGAATTCAATGAATATCCGGATGCCCGCAGCGGGCGCTGCGACAACTGTGATTACACACTATTCAAAAGCTCTGTAAAAGGCGGAAAATTTCTTAGAGAATGCCGGAGATGCGGGATGAAAAAAAATATTTAAACAGAAAACCGAAATCAAATTGATTTCGGTTTTTATGTTTTTACTGCGGGACAGCGGATTTTTTCATAAACGCTTCAATCTCAGCTGCCGCACGCTCCGCTCCGCCAGCTTCTTTTACATCCTTTTGCATATTCTTGACGCGGCTGAGCAGCTCTTGATCACTGGATACAGCCTGAACCGCTTCCTGCAGGCTGGAAACAGTCACTTCCTCTTTCGGCAAATAAACGCCAAGGCCTAATTCATCAACCCGATTTGCAGTGAGCTCTTGCTCATACATTTGCGGAATGACGACAAGCGGCACACCTGCGTTCATCGCTTCCATCGTACTGTTCATCCCGCCATGAGAGATGAACAAATCAGCTTTCTCTAACACCTCAAGCTGCGGCACACTTTGGCGAATGGTAAAGTTAGCAGGAATATCCTCCAAGCTTGCTGGATCAATCGTTTTCCCAACCGACATGATCACTTGCCATGAAGAATCCCGAAATGCCTTGATGCACATCTTGTAAAATTCCGGCCATGCGTTAAACGCCGTACCCAAAGAAATCAGCATAAGCGGGCGATCATCCTTGTCAATCAACAGGCTTTCTTTTTCCTTCCGTTCTCCGAGAGAGGGGCCGACAAAACAGAAACGGTCATCGAACGTCTCATGCTGAATCTGAAAAGACTTCGGCATAAAGACAATATTTAATGCTTCCGGCACAGCTAACTGTTCAAATGAAACAGCCGGCAACTTCTCTTGCTCCAAGTAGGCTTTAAATTCAGCCTCTGCTTCTCTTATTTTTTTCAGCATGTCTTCATTTCCTAACTGAAAGGATTCATTTTGGGCATATGACGAACAGAGCTTAATGACCGGAACATTAAGCTTTTCAGCAAACAACTTACCAGCCAGCGCAACAAAGTCATAGATGATCAGATCAGGCTGATCATCCTTATATAACTCCTCAAGCTGCGGCAGAATGCTGAGTGATTCTTTCAAAAGGCTGAGGGGCGCGTCATTCTTTTCCATCATCTCCCTAATTTGCTTAGGATCAATATTCAAGGATGTATGATAGATCAATGCTTCTCCACCGGCTTGCTGAACAGCGGGCGCAAACTCCTCAGTCGTCGCGTACGTGACACGGTGCCCTTTCTCACAAAGCTTCTCTACTAAAGCAAGCGTAGGATTGACATGTCCGTACGCCGGGATATTGATCATCGAAATATGGTACTTTTTCATGAATCTCCAGTCTCCTTATCTATTATATTTTCACACGGAAGCTCTTTAATCCGTATATCACACTGTTTTCAATCGGAGTGATACTGACGCACTCCATATGAGGAAAAGCAGAAATCAAAGACGTTAACGCGATATTTGCTTCAAGACGGGCAAGCGGAGCCCCAAGGCAAAAATGAATGCCATGACCAAACGCAATATGCGGATTGGGATGGCGGTGGATATCAAACATGTGCGGCCTGTCAAACTTCGCTTCATCACGATTTGCCGATGCCACAAACGCCAAAACCATATCACCTTCTTTAATCAGATGCCCCCCGATTTCCGTATCCCGCTTGGCAATGCGCCTCAAAACCGGGGCCGGCGCTCTGAAACGCAAGGCTTCCTCCACTGCCTGAGGCATCAGTTGTTCAGGATGGCTGCGCAGTTCCTCGTAAACGCCTGGCGTTTCTAATATGCTGTACATCGCATTTGAAATCAGGTTTGTAGTGGTTTCATTTCCGGCCACCAGCAGCAGCGTGCAAAACGGAATCAGCTCTTCACCGGACAGCTTCTCGCCTGTTTCTTCCGCTTCCACTAAAATAGAAATAATATCCTGTGCCGGTTTGTTTCGCTTTTCTTCTATGATGCCGGCAAAAAACGCAGCCAGTTCTTCCTCACACTTATCTCGTTCTTCCAAAAAGGCTTTTTCAGCTTCTTCACTTTTATCCTTCGGTGTACTGACCAGAAGATCAGACCATGCTTTAAACTGATCCATATGCGCTGAAGGCACTCCCAGCAGCTCAGATATCACAATAACCGGAAGCGGGTATGAAAAATCGTGAACAAGGTCAAACTCACTGCGCCCCTGACATTTTTGAATCAGTTCATCTGTGATTTCTTGAATTCTCGGTTCCCATTGCTTCATCACGCGCGGAGTAAAGGCTTTATTCACGACTGAACGGATTTTTGTATGCTTCGGCGGGTCCATGTTAATGATGGAATTTCCAATAGAGCTTGTCTGCTGCGGCATGTAACTGGAAAACAGCTCTTTATCCCCAACAACTTTTTTGACATCATCATAAAGAAAAACGCTCCACACTTGGTTTTCTTCATCAAAGGAAACAGGCGCATCCTTTCTCATCGATTCGTACCATGGAAACGGATGATACGCATCCTGTTTGTTTTTCCCATTGAGCAGCGCTCGCTGCAAGGCTTGCCGGCGGTTTAACACATTCATGTACGGTCACTCCCCTTGAAAGAATTCAGCAATTAATGTTCCACTTCACCTCCCGCTTTCGAAAAAGAGAGGGACTACCACAAATAATTAAATTGATAACAGCAGGCAGGCGATCACGATGTTCGATGCAGGCATCATATATTCCCCCTCGAATTTCGTTCATCTTACCATAATCTTTCAATTTTTTTCTATTCTGCACTGCTGTTTTGGCTCACAACGTGACCTTAGGCATAAGCACGCAAATCCAATATGGATTCAATTGCACCGCTCCGCTCAAAAAACGCCTCTGTTTTCAACCAAATGCACTAACTCCAAAAATGACTTTCCCATTATGTAAAATAATTTGGTTCTATGATTAAATAGAAGGTAAAAGATGAAGGAGAGAACAACGTGGCAGCACAGACTGATTACAAAAAACAAGTTGTCGGAATCCTACTTTCACTTGCATTCGTACTGTTTGTGTTCTCTTTTTCTGAGAGACATGAAAAACCGCTTGTTGAGGGAAAAAAACAGGAAAACTGGCATACTGTCGTCGACAAAGCCTCTGTTAAAATTTATGGCAGCAGATTAGTTGAAGAAAACAAATTAAAGCAAAAACTCGGCCATAAACAAGCCGATTCTATTTTGACCCTTCTGAAACTCGCCAACGAAAAACACATTACATTATAAAAAAGAAAGAGCCCATAGGCTCTTTCTTTTTTAGTCAAATATCGTTTTCTTGTCCGGATGGCGCAAAAAGTCAAACAGCATGCTAAGCTGTGAGGGTGTGTTTCGTTTTGGAGAGAGCGGCGGGAGTCTGTCTTCCGGAAAAAAAGCGGCATGATTCGTCTCGATCCCTGTTTCCCCCTGCCCGCCCGTCATGCTGCATGCGATGAAGATTTTATAATAGTGATAAGGCTGAGGGGGATGAGAGTGTTTATGGCTGTCTAGCACGGCCAGTAATCGAGACGGCTCTGTATCGTACCCCGACTCTTCTTTGATTTCCTTGACAACGTTTTCAGCCGGCGATAAACCAATCTCGCAAAATCCGCCCGGCAGCGACCACAGCTCATCATGCTTCTCCCGGACAAGCAAAATCTGATTCTCTCTGAATACAGCGCCGCGAACATCCGCTTTCGGTGTTGGATAGCCCTTCTCGCCTTGCCATAAATCAGTGATAACTTCAATGTCCTTCTCCGAGTAATCCGCCATCATTTCCGCGCTAAGCTTCATTAGCTCTTCGTACCTCTCCCTGTCGTACACATCCTTGGAAAAAGCAAGCCCCGCTTGGGCGATCGCCCGAATCCGCTGTGCCCGTTCCAGCCATTTGGTTTGCACTTTTATCACTCATCCTTTCAAGTCAAGTTTCGCTATAAAAAATGCACGTTTTCCACAGATGAAAAACGTGCAACTGTAAATTAGCTTCTAATCTAACTTCACCAAGTAATCAATATCGTCCTTTACTCTCTCTTCTGTATTACTGCTATTTGTATCAGCTAAAAACGGATTATATACCAGTGTGTAATGTTTCTGTTCTCCTTTAGGGATGACATAACTGAGTACACCTGTAACCTTTTTCCCCGATACTAGTGTTCCTCCCA
This sequence comes from Bacillus sp. LR_5, assembly GCF_042709275.1. Classification (NCBI taxonomy): domain Bacteria; kingdom Bacillati; phylum Bacillota; class Bacilli; order Caryophanales; family Bacillaceae; genus Bacillus; species Bacillus sp. LR_5. The sequence goes on from NZ_JAVAXX010000056.1 coordinate 8,587, forward strand.
TAAGGATTCTGCCCTTCTCTTCTATAGAAAAAACAGGCCGCACTGATTGATCATTCTTATCTCTTAAATCAAACCCGATAAAATTGTAGCTTATTGAATCTTCCCCTATATTTTCCATCGTAACTTCTATAATAAGCCGTTCCTCATCATCTTTTATTGTTTTTGTCTCCTCATTTACAGCTCCGCCAACATTCATATATTCACCTTTTTGCACTCTATCAACTTTATTCACTGTAAAATTCGTATGTCCTGCTTTAAATGTTTCTCCTATTTTATGTATTTGATCATCTTTTTTGGTCTTCGGCTCACCGCCTTTTTTCAATTCCTTATCAAGTTCCTTTTCAAGCTCTTCTTGCGATTTTTTCTCTTTCGGTTTTTCCTTCTCTGACGCATCGCTCGATTGGCTGCACGCTGAAAGCGCTAACCCGATCGTCAAGACAAATAATAGTAATAAGACTTTTTTCATGATTGTTCCCCCATCTAAAGTAATCGATTTCTATTATAATCAGATTTTTCCTTTTCTTAACAGGTAAGAAAGTAACGATTATTTCTATCTCATTCATCACAATCTTACTTCTTCCTAGTATTTGAATATTTTTTACTAGTCCATTAGACCTTTTCATCAAAAAACCCGAGCTGGCTGAAGCCGCTCGGGCAGGAGGTCAATCTCGCTTATTCATTCCTCTTTTCTCTCGAGGTTCCTGATGATGTTTTTGGTGCTCGGGAGGCTGTGTCGTGCGTTCCAACTCCTTTGTATCTTGTCCCATTCCTTTTAAAAAGGAAAAGAGCAGTGTAATTGATTTGTTGATTTCCGGGTCTTTTAGCGAGCGGATAATATCAAAATAACCTGTCTTTTCTTCGCTGTTTTTCTGCTCTACAGCGCTTGCCACACCCGCATTCACTTTCAAAATGAGAGGCTCTAGCTGCTTCACGTCCAGCATGCCGAGTGTTCCAAACAAAAGAAGCAGATTTTTCAGCGTATTGGCTGTTTCCTCTGTATCTGCCTTTTTCACCAGGATATCAAGAACTTTATCCCCTTGGCCAAAAAGGCCGCGGAGCAACGGCAGGACACCGCGCTCGTTCATATGGCCCAGCATATGCAATGTTTCGAGAATCGCTTCTTTGTGATCAACTAGAGCATCTTCAATTTCCCGCAAATCACGCTTTCGCTGATCTTCTTCTGTTACCTCGATTTTTTGAATTCGTTTAATCGCTTTAGCCATTATGGCCCATCCCCCTTTTCACAGCGTCACCAGGGAAAATATAATCCTTCCGCGCCCATTTCTTTTGAACCTGCACACCGATTTGCGGCTGCGGATTGCCGTTGCGGTGGTTGATCTTAGGCATCGGGCTGATTCCGTCGTGCTTCAAAATTTCCATCTTGGCCGATGTTTCTTTGTAAGCAGGCGTATCGGTATCCTTATCGGCATGGCTGCCCGTTAACAGGTTGATCGCCGCTTCCCCTGAATCGTTCATTGGCAGATATACTTCCTTCCCTTTGACTCGATCAGTAATCAGGCACTTCACTTTGACATTTCCGAAAGGCGATGTGAGTCTGACGAGGGTTCCGTCCTGAATCCCTCGTTCTGCCGCAAGCTCAGGAGAAATTTCTAAGAACACTTCCGGTGTTTTCTCCGAAATCCCTTTTGATTTGTAAGTCAGGTTCCCTTCGTGGAAGTGCTCCAAGAGCCGCCCATTGTTGACATGGATATCATATTCCTCACCGAATTCCTCAGGCTCTGTCCACTGGACAGGGTAGAGAATGGCCTTGCCGTCCGGGAAAGGGAAGCGCTCTGTAAAGAGTAAAGGCGAATCCTTTCCATCAGCGTTTACAGGCCATTGCAGGGAATTATAGCCCTCAAGACGTTCATAGGTGACACCGGCATAAATCGGCGACAGCTTGGCTGCTTCCTCCATAATGTCTGCAGGATGCTCATAGTGCCAGCCGGCGTCAAGCTTATTGGCAACCTCCATAATAATCTGCCAATCCGGCTTTGATTCGCCCAGCGGTTCAAACACCTGATACAAACGCTGAATCCGGCGTTCTGTGTTTGTAAACGTTCCTTCTTTTTCAAGGCTTGGGCTCGCAGGAAGAACCACATCAGCAAACTCCGCTGTACGTGAAAGGAAAATGTCCTGCACCACAAAGAAATCAAGCTTTTCATATGCGGCGTGTACATGATTGATGTTGGAATCCACCAAGCCCATTTCTTCACCTTTTACATACATCGCTTTCAGCTGTCCGGAATGGATTTTTTCAATCATTTCGTGGTTGGTCATACCCGGCTCCTTCGGCAGCGGCACACCCCACACACGCTCGTATTTTTGGCGGACTTGTTCGTCCGTCACTTTTTCATAGCCCGGCATTCTGTCAGGCATGCTTCCGAAGTCACTTGCTCCCTGCACGTTGTTATGGCCGCGCAATGGGTAAGAACCTGCTCCCGGTTTTCCGTAGTTTCCTGTCACAAGCAGCAGATTAGAGATCGCCGTGCTCGTGTCGCTTCCTCCAATGTGCTGTGTCACGCCCATCGCCCACAATGCGCACACACTGTCAGCTTGCCCGATCATCTCTGCCATTTGGATAAGGGTTTCTCGATCAATCCCGGTTTTCTCCTCAGCATATTCAAGTGTGTACGGCGCGAGGCTTTTTACATATTCATTTCGTCCGTTCACTCTTTCTCTCAAAAATCGTTCATCGGCCTTGCCGTTTTCTATTAAATATTTGGCGATCGCATTCAGCCAGACGATATCCGATCCGGCACGCGGCTGGACAAATAAATCGGAGCGTTCTGCCATTTCGTGTTTTCTGATATCCGCGACGATCACTTTCTGCCCTCTTAGCTTATGAGCCCGTTTAATGCGAGTGGATAAGACTGGATGCGACTCAGACGTGTTCGAACCGATAATCAAAACAAGGTCCGCTTGCGCGATATCTGTAATTGATCCTGAATCACCGCCATAGCCGACTGTCCGGAACAGGCCGGCAGTCGCAGGAGATTGGCAATAGCGAGAGCAGTTGTCCACATTATTTGTGCCAATGACACCTCTGGCCAGCTTTTGCATAAGATAGGATTCTTCATTTGTACATTTAGAAGATGTAATAAAAGCGAGAGAATCCGGGCCAAACGCCTCTTTTAATTCAGTGAACTTGCTGGCGATCAGCGATAACGCCTCCTCCCACTCTGCTTCACGGAAATGATCGCCTTCCCGGATCAGCGGCTTTGTCAGGCGTTCTTCGCTGTTGACGAAATCCCAACCGAACTTGCCTTTCACACAAGTAGAAATGCCGTTGGCTGGCGCTTCCTCCTGCGGCTCTACTTTCAGAATGTCTCTGCCCTTTGTCCAGACATCAAAGCTGCAGCCGACGCCGCAATACGTGCAGACGGTTTTCGTTTTTTTGATTCGTTCATCACGCATGGCCGATTCCATATCAGAAATGGCGAGAATCGAGCCGTAGCCTGTCTCTACGCCTTTCGTGATCTCGATCATCGGTCGCATCGTTTCGTTATTGATGCCTGTTAAATATCCGGTTTCCCCTTCCATTCCTTTTTCCATCATCGCGTTGCACGGACAGACCGTTGAACAATGGCCGCATGACACACATGACGACTCATTGATCGGCACGTCGTTATCCCAAATGACGCGCGGGCGTTTCCGCTCCCAGTCAATGGTCAGCGTTTCAGTTACCTGAACGTCCTGGCATGCTTCAACACAGCGTCCGCACAAAATACATTGATCTGGATCATACCGATAAAACGGATGGGATTCATCCTTATGGTATGGCTTGTGATCAAACGGAATGCTTTGGTGATTGATTTTCATTTCCTTCACCGTATTATGTATTTCGCATCCCCCATTGTTGTAATCGCAAACTGTACAATAAAGCTCATGATTATATAAAATCTTGTCCATCCCGATGACCTGCGCTTTTTTCACGTCAGGTGAGAGCGTATCAATGATATCCCCATCCTTTAATTCAGCGGAGCACGACCTCTTCAGCTCACCATTGATGCTGACGATGCACGTATCACATGTCTCAATCGGCCCTAAGCTTGGATGATAGCAAACTTGCGGCACTTCAATCGAGCTGTTATTCAAAAGCTGCAGCACCGTCTGTTCCTCGGACGCTTCCATTTCAACGCCGTTTATTGTGATTTTTTTCTTGCCAGGCATCTCCATTCCCCTTTCTTGCTTTATATACCGAATTACCTATTTCAGTTCCCTTACAACAACTCAATAAAACATACAAAGCGCACTCACATGTTTTATTGCACTAACACCGGGAAACGGGATGGTAGATCAATAAGGAGGGATCAACATGAAAAAGACAATGTCTGCTATTACCGCTGCGGCAGCAGTAACAAGCTGTTTTACCGGCTTTGGGGCTGCGTCCTTTTCAGCACCGGCAAAGGCCGCAGCTCAAACAAACACACTCTCAGAAAACACGAATCAATCAGCCGCTGAGCTTGTCAAAAACCTCTATAACACCGCCTATAAAGGGGAAATGCCTCAGCAGGCGCAAGGCCTTACCATTAACAAAAGCACAAAAGGGGATGTCCACGCTGCGTTTGGGGAACCGGAAAGACCAGTCGGGGGAGACAATCGATTTGATTTATATCACTGGAATATGGGACAGCCGGGCTACGGATTTTCCTATCATAAAGACATGACAATTTCAGAAATCCGCTACTTTGGAACCGGTGTGGAACGGCAGCTGAATTTAGGCGGAGTTACGCCGGAAGTGCTGCAGAAGCAATTAGGACCAGCAAATCGGGTGTTAACCGTCCCGTTTACCGATGAAATCGATTATGTATATGATACAGGCCGCTATGAACTCCATTTTGTAATAGGCACAGATCAGACAGCCGACCATGTAAACCTAAAAGCAAAATAAACACCCTATGCGGCTATTCAGCCGCTTTTTTAGTGGACAAATAAAAGATATATTCCTTACAATACAGGGAGATGAAAAAGAGACGGGGTATCAATTCGCAATGAAGCGAAATCGTTGGATATATGCAGTTTTCACCGTACTGATCATTGGGCTGGGGCTTGGATCCAGAGCATTCTCCAGTGTTCTTCCTGATACCCTCAATACTTATCTGGGAGACTCGTTGTGGGCCGCTATGATCTTTACGGGATGCGGATTTCTATTTCGGAAGCTGAAGACAATGATAACGGGCATTATCAGTCTTTCTTTCTGTTTTGTCATTGAATTCAGCCAGCTCTATCATGCCGAATGGATCGACCAGATTAGGGATGCTTCTCTTGGCGGGCTTGTACTAGGGTACGGTTTTTTATGGAGCGATATCGAAGCATATACAATCGGAATTGCCGCCTGTGCCGCCATAGAACTGCTGGTTTTGGGAATCAAAAAGCGCCGCTGTATGTGACGCTTTTTTTCATTTGGAAAACAATCCGCACTGAGAAAGAATGGTCTTCGCATCCAAACGCGTGGCCTCGCTTATCGTCATGTGATGTTGATTCATAAATGACTGAACGGCATGATATCCAACCGCATAACCTGCAAAAGCCGATAAACCAGCAGGCTTAAAGCCTTGATCGTTAGCAATTGGATCACCAAACATATAACGGCTGACTTCCGAAAATCCTTTCACATCCAGCACCTCATTAATCACATCAATGGAATATTGCAAATCCTCATGATCAAAACGAGTTACCCAAGGGCCCAATCGTTCCGTGCCAAACAGCTCTCTGGCGAATGATTCCGCCAATCCTTCAATCACAAGATAATCCCCGACACTTACAGAGCCATGATGAAAATCTATATACGAAAACCGCACATTATGATGAAACTCATGAGCAATAATTGAAGGAATCCTTGGCAGGTTATAACGGTTCGGATCAATCCATACATGAATAAAGCCCGGTATCCCGCCAAACCCGCAGTAGCCTTTTTGCAGCTGAAGTTTATTTGGATCAGCGATATAAAGGCCGAATTTGATCTCCTCTGCATTCACCCGCAGCTGTTCGCGCTCAGCAAAAAATATGCATTGCCGAAGTGCAGATTCAGCTGTCTCTGAAACATGTGATTCTTTCAGTATTTGCAGTGCTTTCTGGCCGCTTTCAGTATCACGGACATCCAAATAGCCCAGCATTTTCGCAGCCATGATCACATCATAGCCGTTTGGCTCCTTCGCTTTCAGCGGAACTTGGATGGCGGTCCACATCTTTTCAAACGGCCTCATCATCGTATACCGAAATTCATCTTCTCTTTTCTGTTCTTCCATTGAAAACAGCTTTTCGTATTGCTCAAAGGTCTTTTCCATTACAAGATTCATCCTGATTCCCTCCTTGTCAAAAACATACGATATGCCGCAGCGTAAAGGTCAACAGGAGAAATTAAGCCATTTTTCACTGTAAAATCATACAAACCCGCCGATAGGTAAGGCATAGGAGGTGGAACGATGGATATTCCTGCTTTATCAGTTGCGATGCATCAAGCATCCCTTGCCCAGAATGTTAATATCGCTTTAACGAAAAAAATGCTGGACACCGCCCAGCAAAATGCCGATCAAACCTTAAAGATGATTCAGCATCCGACTCTCGGACAAACCATTGATGTAAAAGCTTAACCTCACACCAAAGGCGGCCAATAACTCCATCCTCCCGGCCGCCTTTATTGTTCACAAAAAATCATGCATGTTTTGATTGTTCCTCCGTATGATTTATTGTTTGCCATATTAAGGGGGTCATAAAGAATATGAAAAGACTGTTTACGAAGGCTTCATTGGTGTTATTCGCAGTAGTATTTGTTTTTGCCGCCAAAGGTGTACCCGCCAATGCGGAAACCCATGCCTACGATGGTAAAAGCCCTTATTACAATGATTGTGCGTCCACCGGCTCTACAAAAAAATCCTCAAACTTAGTGAATGCCAGCAATCAAGTCATCGGAGTAGTCGAGCTTAAATTCAGCAGTACATGTAAAACAGCTTGGGCAAAAATCACGATGAATAATACATTGACGTCTGGCTTTGAAGCAAATGCGGAGATTACCCGAAACACGGACGGAAAGAGATATAATTGTGATTCTGCAGGCGGCAATGGAAAAGCGGTGGCCGGCCAAAAGTCTTGCTATACACCGATGGTATATGATTTAGATCCAAGGACTTCTTACGCTTTCGGCAAATATTCAGGACCAAACTTAAATGTTTGGGCCACCACAGGCTCTTATTAAATAGAAAAAAGGCTGTCCGTACGGACAGCCTTTTTTAATTTATTTCGCTTCTCTTTGTTTTTTAACCTCTTCAAGCTGAGAAACTGTCACCAATTGATAGCCTTGATCGGTGAGCTTTTTTATAATTTCATCGGCCGCATCAGCAGAGGTGCGGTAAATATCGTGAATTAAAATGGTTCTTCCATCTCCCGCCTGATTCATGACACGGTCAACAATTGTTTTTTTGTTACGGTCTTTCCAATCTTCCGGGTCAACATCCCATAACGCAACATCCATTTTCATTTGACTCCGCAGTTCATCATTAATGCCGCCGTATGGGGGTCTTACAAGCGTCGGACGGTATCCGCTTATTTTTTCAATGATGTCTTGCGTATCATTGATCTGCTTTAACGCTTCTTTCACTGAAAGCCTTGTGAGAAGCGGATGGCTCCATGAATGGTTCCCCACCTCATTTCCTTCTTTCAGCATTCTTATTAGCGTTTCCGGATAATATTGAACTCTGCTCCCCAAAACAAAAAACGTGGCATGACCCTTATATTTCTTCAAGGAGTCTAGAATCTGATTTGTTGTCGCAGGATTCGGGCCGTCGTCGAAAGTAAGCGCAATGACTTTTTGATTTGGATCAACCGTTTCCTCTTTGGGTAAAGAAATCACTTCATGCTTCGGCTTTTGTTCTTTGATTTTATTTTTATTTTTTGCTTTATCAATATATTGTTCTTTCAGAATGTCTTTCAAAAGACTTTTCTTAATGGCAATCGATTGCTCTCCAAGATAGCCTGCTGCAACCTGATATGTGTCAAAGTAAAGTTCGATATAATCCTCCTTGATGGCAAAGCGGCTGAAATTTTCTTTTTTCGGAGCCGTCCCTTCCTTTAACAGTGCATCGTCCGCGGCAATGTCCTTATTCTTTTTCAGCTCGTGATAAGCGATTAACGAAAGCTTATGTAAGTAGTCAGCGTCCTCTTTGAATATATCATCAATGGAAAGAAACGCTTGTTTACTAAAATCATAGTTAAACGTTTTTTTCACGGTTTGCCCGTGTGCCCCGCCGATGTATTTATATTCATTAAATACAATCGCCACTGTCTGTTTGGCATAATGGACAATTTTATAATCAACATTTAATTCGTTGCGTTTTGTCGTATGCTCTTGGTCAACGTCTTTTGTTTCCTTTTGAAATTGACGAACCTCTTTTTCTGCGAATCTTTTTAATGCCGAATCCATTTTTTCATTTTTGAAAACGGGATAGTTAACCGCGTAATTAAAAGTTTTCCCGTCATTCACAAGCGTTGCGATCTCAACATTCCCATATTGAGAATCAGTTCTTACTTTATTCATGACCGTTTCTTTTTTCAATGAATGATTATGAAAAAAGCCGATAAGGCCCACCACACATACAACTGCTATTAATACATGAAACCATTTGATTCTTTTTGCCAACAACAAAAACTCCTTCTTTCGTAGCCATTTCGATTTACTCTTCATCAGTTGGAACTGTATCTATTTAGAAATGTTTTTGTAACATTTCAGTAACATTTATTTCACATTTGTAATACTATGAGATTTAGAAGTTCATGTCAATCCTTTTTAAGGAATTTCATCATAAAAAAAACCGAATTTCATGAATGTACATACACCCAACTTAAGCATCAGGAATATGGTAAAAGGAATAAAAAAAGCTAGGGAGGTTTTCCTCTTGGATTACCCTTTGAATGAACAGTCATTTGAACAAATTACCCCTTATGATGAAAGACAGCCTTATTATTATCCGCGTCCGAGACCGCCATTTTATCCGCCTTATTATTATCCAAGACCGTATTATCCGTTCTACCCGTTTTATCCGCGCCCGCCTTATTACTACCCGCGCCCGCGACCGCCTTACTACCCTTGGCACGGTTACGGCGGCGGTTATGGCGGAGGATATGGCGGAGGTTACGGTTACTAGTCGCCGCATATCAAAATGGGGGCAGTCCAGCTCCCCATTTTTTTGTTTTAAAAATGACAATATCATGACAAATATAGGAAATAATTGTGATTCCGTCCCCCTCTTGTTACGATAACAAAAGCATGCAATTTTGGGGGAGGCGTCTATTTTTGGAGAATACAAGAGATTCTGCAGCCATATCTGAAACAAAATACATAAAAGCTTCGAACCGGGTAACCATTTACGATTTTATCAAACTTGCAAAACCCGGCATTATCATATCAAACTCGATAGCAGCCTTCGGCGGATTTTGGATCGCGTTTGCAAGCGCAGAAAAAACGTTAACCGGCTTGGCTTTTTTGATGACAATGGTAACAGCAATGTTGGGAACCGCGTTTGTGATGGCTTCCGGCACTGTCTATAACAACTATTTTGATCGGCATATGGACGCAAAAATGGCACGCACTCGCAGCAGGGCCTCGGTCACAGGGAAAATGCCGCCAGCCATGATCTTAACATATGGCTCTGTTTTAGGGATCGCAGGCCTTGCCATGCTTTATTCCCTCAATCCATTAACGGCCTATCTCGGACTGGCCGCCTTTATTTTTTATGCGATCATCTATACGGTATGGGTGAAACGAACGTCTGTGTGGAGCACATTTGTCGGGAGCTTCCCAGGAGCTGCGCCGCCATTGATGGGGTATTGTGCCGTAACCGGTGACTTCAGTATGACAGCAGTGCTGTTGTACACGATTATGTTTCTGTGGCAGCCGCCGCATTTTTGGGCGATTGGGATAAGACGCAAAGAGGAATATCGCGCTGCTGGCGTTCCGCTCTTGCCAGTAGTCAAAGGCAACCATGTAACTAAAATAAAAATGATGCAATATATTGCCGTCCTGGTGCCGGTCACGCTATTATTTCCTTTCTCTCTCGGCACCGGCCATATAAGCCCATTTTATTTCTTAGCCGCCTTGGTTCTCGGAGGCATATGGATCAAAAAAAGCATCAAAGGATTCAAAACAGACGATGACGTGAAGTGGGCAAAGGATATGTTTGTCTACTCGCTTATTTATTTTTGCTTGCTATTCTTCATCATGATGATCGATTCATTTATGATGTTTCTAATCAGATGATGCAAAAAGAGCCACACATTAATGTGACTCTTTTTTGTTTGGAAAAACAGCATCTAATAGAAATGTCACGGCAAAAAACACAGCCATGCAAATCAAAAATCGTATAATCTCACTCAAAATCCAGCTATCAGCTATGCGCATACCATCGGTTTCTCGGAGGGTTGCGCATATTGAAAAAATCATGAGTATGTTTTTTAGGGTTTCTTTGTTCATAAAATACCATCGCTTTCTCGATAGGATGACTTAAAGGCAATGAGATAAGTCATCAAGATATAAAATGTGTCGCATCGTTGCATGTTTTGATTGAAAGAAATCATTGTTTTTTTGCCAGCCAATTGTAAAGCTCAGGCAAACAGATGAAAAGCGTTTCTGTGAAAAAGCAGATCTAATCGAATGCTTCTATACTCTCTCCACAAATAAAAAATGCTAAGAAATACATTTGTTTCTCTAATCTATAAACCCGCACTCTTTTTCCATCATCAGGTATTATAAGCCAAAAACAAACAAAAAAATAGACTTGCGTTTGAGTTGTATGAAAGTGAAATTGCAAGAATAACCCATACGGTGGTAATATATTGTTTGATTTTCCCATATTCATAGATTTGGAGGTCATACAAAAGTGAAGGGAATATTTTTAGTTGTTCAGCTTGGATTTTCTATTATGGTATTTCTGTTTTTAGCTGCTGTTAATTGGTATCAAGGAAGCGAGCTTGTTTCAGATCGATTTGATTGGAACTATACTGCTAAACTCTCAAAACTGCTAAATGGAATTGATGCCGTCAGCAGCCCCAAACAAATTTCACAGCTTGATTTTTTCATCTACTCCGCTAAACACTACCCTGTTATGAGTGCGTTAATGATCATCTCCTTCTTATATGTTCTGGCCGCTCTTTTTTTACTTATATACTCAGTCAAATGCAATAAGCAAGAGATTCATTTAGACTGCTGACCCGGTAAAATCCGTTTTTATAGCCCCTTAACTCTTCAAGATGTTCCTGTGTTTAGTGAGGCAGACCTTAACCTAGGTTTTCGGAACTTCTTGCTCAATTTTACGTATACCTTAATAGGAGGGATCAAACGATGAAAGAATATGAATTTGTAAGAGTTGAGCTGAGCACGATGAGAAGAAGGCCTAAAGAAGACTACCAGCAAATCATCCATGATTATGCGAAAAGAGGCTGGAGATTCGTTCAGATTTTCGCTCCCAGTATAGATGGGTATGGGGCAGCTGCTTATTTTGAAATCATATTTGAAAGGGATGCGGAAAAAGCTTAATCGATATGACTAAGCTTTTTCGTTCCCCTGTATCTGCATCTATACAATTTCTGCAAATGCGGCATCACATGATCTGGCTAAATCTTGTGGCGCCAACTTTAGCTGCATACCGATTTTCCCTGCACTGACAATAATAAAATCAAGCGTTTCTGCAGATGCATCAATATAGGTCGGGAACAATTTTTTCATGCCAATTGGCGAGCAGCCGCCGCGAAGATAGCCAGTTACCGCTAACAGCTCCTTCATTGCAATCATTTCTATTTTCTTTTCCCCTGTCACCTTTGCTGCCTTTTTTACATCTAACTCTTCTGCAACGGGTACAACAAAGACATAATAATGATTTGTTCCTGCTGCTGCAACCAACGTTTTATATACATATTTCAAAGGATAACCGATTTTTTCCGCAACAGAGATGCCAACTACCGGCTGGCCGTCTGTTTTATACCCTAATACCTCATAAGAGATGTTCTGCTGTTCTATCAGACGAACCGCATTTGTTTTTGCCATTTTTTTCGCCATTGTTTTCACCCACTATCAAAATGATGTATGTCTAACTTCTTGCAGTAATATGTAAATTCTATCATCCTAACCTGCATTTTCAAGGTTACTAGCATTGAATCAACGAAAGGACAAATTGATTTCCTTGGACGCCTATAGCCCATTATTAGTCTACATGGAACAAAACAGGAATGAACAAATAACTCCCACATACAATTTGTATGAATGGAAAATAAAGGAGTGGTTGCTTTGTATCATTACTTTTATGGCCCTGCGTTAATTCCTTACTTTTCACATACTCATAACCCTCAAAGAAGTCCAGATTTTTCAGAAAGACAGCGAAGAAGAGAAATCACATTGACTGTAGATGGCTTTGTCCCCCCATCTTCCACCGAAGATCTTGGAGACGGCTTTTATTCTTACGCATGGACGAACCAACAGGTCATCAATCCAGGTGAATACTTAGTTTGTCATCTTGAAGGAAGAGATATCAACGTGATAAATGGTGGGTTCACTTCGCGCGATACTGCTCCATTGTATGCGGTAGCAAGCTTTCCAAGACGAAGAAACCAATGGGTCATTATCATTCATAATCCTGTTCAAACCCAAAGAGCCATATCGCTTTATTTGATTGCGAAAAGGTAGCACAACATGTTATCAGAAACCCTGCATTCAGGAACAGAAAAACGGGTAGGGACACATTAACATCAACATTTTCCTACCCGTTTTTGGTCTGGGCAAACTCTTACCTTTCAATCTTTCAATTCCCCTCAATTTCTTCATCTTTCTCTACTGCCAAGGTACCAGAGAAAATTGTTATATGTTATCATTATTCCCAGTAAAAAGAAAAGAGGATTAGATATATGGTTCTCCTTGAAACGAATCGATTACGATTAAAAACGATTGATATCCCCCTTCTTGACGCCGCGTCTAAACAAGATCATCAGGCTATCAAAGACTTAGGTTATGAAACAAATGGTGAATGGCCAAATTCTGATTTTTTTGAAGCGATACCTTATTTCCGCGAGATTTTAGTCAAAAACAATGGAACAAAAGGATTTGATTCATGGATTATTGTAAAGAAGGACAGTCATGAAATTGTTGGAGGAACTGGATTTTTAGGTGACCCAGACGAAAATGGCATGATTGAAATCGGTTTTGCAACAAATAAAAGTCATCGCCGCAAAGGTTATTGTGTGGAAGCCGCCCAAAAACTAATAAACTGGGCATTAAGCCAAGAAACAGTATCCCGGATCACCGCAAGATGCGAACATGATAATCTAGGCTCACAAAAAACCTTGGAGAAGTTAGGGTTTATATTGGATCATAAATCAGCGGATTATAAACATTGGATATATGTTACAAAGTAGAGTCCTTAATTACAAAAGCAGGCACTGCGCCTGCTTTTGTTTGGATTATTTACCTCTGTGCTTCTTTTTCGCTTTTTGCTTTTTGAGCATATACCTTTGCTCTTTTACATGTTCTCGTTGTTCTTTCATTATTTGTTTTTTCTTTTGCTTTCTTGCTTCAAGCTCTAGCTTTATCGCCTCTTGAGCTTTAGAAGCTACTCCGGCGTTTTTCAACTCTTTTGAAACCTGGCGCTGCAATCTTTTTGGATTGATCTTTTTTTGACGTCTGCCTTGTAAACGAACTCCTTCCTGCTCAGCTTGGGCCAACATATTCAGGAGTTGGTTATGAACAAACTCTAATACTTCAGAATCCCTCGGCTCTTTGCCAAAAAGATGTCGAAAGGCTCTTAGCTTTCCATTGTCCACAACTTCAACAACGCCTACCCAAAACTGACCATCATAGTAAACCGTTAATTTCATAACGATTCCCTCCTCATAAAAGATATTAAAGAATGATGGACATCCCGAGGAGGGGAAGGTTACTGACATTCTCAATCATGCATCCGGACTACCAACCGAATCGTGTTTTTTCATTCTTTACCATATACAGAAAAGAGTGTAACATTTCTTCTCCAACTATTAAACTCTTATTTTATTTAGATCATTGCTGGAGAATAGGCGTCTTCACTCGCAAATTTATTTCTCAACCCCTGCCATGTTACAGATGGGAGACGATACATTCTGCATATCCTTCGAGTTTAAATTCTCCAAGACCGTAAGGCAGCAACATATGATCTCCTTTTTTGAAAGGATAGACATACTCACCAGAGATCATACGGCCCTCCCCTTCAATCACACTGATAAGAAGGAATGGTTTTTGCTGCTTTAAGCTTGCTGATCCTGATAAGTTCCATTTCCCCACCGAAAAGTAAGCGCATTCAATCAATGTCGTTGTAAGCAAATCCTCAATTTGTTTATGGTGAACTGTATGCCGTTCTGGAATAGACGGGACCTCTATCACTTCGATGCTCTTTTTCAGATGAAGCTCGCGCAGCTTGCCTTCTGCATCTTTTCGGTCATAATCATATAATCTGTAGGTTGTGTCTGAATTCTGCTGCGTCTCCAAAGCAAGAATTCCTTTTCCAATCGCATGAACAGTACCGCTTGGCACATAGAAAAAATCCCCCGGCTTTACCTTTACACGGCGCAAGAGCTCATCCCATTCTCCACGCTCTATCATGGTAGTTAGTTCTTCCTTTGTTGTTGCATTGTGGCCATAAATAATCTCGGCATCTTTTTGGCAATCAATAATGTACCAGCATTCTGTTTTTCCAAGCTCACCGTTTTCATGTATGTTGGCATATTCATCATTCGGATGCACCTGAACAGATAAGTCCTGGTCAGCATCTAATATTTTTGTAAGCAGAGGGAAACGGTCCCCTTCAAGCTGTCCGAATAAATGTCTATGATGTTCCCATAATTCGCTGAGCGTGACCCCCTTATACATTCCGTTTTGAACAACGCTTTGACCATTTTGATGCGCGGCAAAAGCCCAGCACTCCCCTGTTCGTTGTGACGGAATGGTATAGCCAAAATCAGCTAAAGCGTTCCCGCCCCAAATTCTTTCTTTGAAAACAGGCTTGAAAAATAACGGTTCAGTCGTCATGAAAATCCCCCGCTTTATTCGATTTCTTCTAGCAGCTTGTATGCTTCTTCTGTTGTTTGCACGGAGAGCAGCCGCTCCCTATAATTGTCATCCATTAGCTTTCGAGATAGCATCTGCAGTATTTTGAGATGCTGGTTTCCCCCGCTCTCTTTCGGTACAGCAATCATAAAGATTAATTTAGCTTCTGATCCATCCAGGCTATTCCAATCAACGCCTGATCGTTTGATCCCAAAGGCAACACTCGGCTCCCTGACCGCCTCAGACTTTCCGTGCGGAATCGCGATATTCATGCCAATCGCCGTTGTTCCCTGTTGTTCACGATTCAAAATGGCTTGTTTAAACCCGCTCTCTGAAAGCAGCGCACCTCTTCGTGACAATTTCTGAATCAATTCATCTATGATGTCATCCCTCGTTTCCCCCGATAAATTTGGTTCAATTAATTCCGGGCTGATAATGTCTGTCAGTTTTTTAAATTCCGACATCTCAGCTTTTTGGCTTTGAATTGGCTGCTTTATTTCATTTGATGCCGCAGCTTCACTTGGCGCGGAGGGCGGTGCAGTTTCACTGAGCACAGGAGACGCCGTAATATCCTTTTTTAGTACATTGACGAACAGAGCAGTGACAAGAGATCCTGCAATCACAGCAATAAAAAACATCAAGACATGATCAACTGCGCCAAGCACTGCAACGATAGGTCCGCCGTGCGCCACTCTGTCTCCCACATTGCCAATCATGGCTATCACAGAACCTGTCATTGAGCCTGCCATAATACTTGGAATAACACGCAGAGGGTCCTGCGCCGCAAATGGAATCGCTCCTTCAGTAATGCCGAAGAGCCCCATCGTAAATGCCGCTTTCCCCATTTCTCTTTGAGATGCCTCGAATTTTCTTTTTCCTAAAAACGTCGCAATGCCAAGACCAATCGGGGGGATACAAATGGCGACAGCAATTGGTCCCATAATTTCATAATTTCCTTCTCCAATCATTGCCGATCCAAACAGAAACGCCACCTTATTTACAGGACCGCCCATATCAAATGAGATCATCGCCCCTAAAATCAATGCCAGAAGGATCGAGCTCGACCCTTTCATCCCCGCCAGCCAAACTGTTAAAGAGGCGAAAATTTGAGCTACAGGCGCGCCTATCAAAAATACAAACGCTAAACCTACAATCAGTGATGCAAACACCGGAATAATAATAATCGGCATAATCGGCTGGATGGCTTTTGGAACTTTTAATTTTTTGATCCAAAGTGCAGCGTATCCGGCCAAAAACCCGGCAATAATCCCCCCGAGGAATCCGGCTCCGCTTGCGCTGTCATAAAAACTTCCAGTCGCCGCAATATAACCGCCGATCATACCTGGCACAAGCCCCGGTTTATCAGCGATGCTATAGGCGATATAGCCGGCTAAAATCGGAATCATAAATGAAAATGAAGCACTGCCGATCTGTTCAATCGTTTTCCAGAAGGAATCATCCGGAATAACTAAGCCTTTAGGTGTTTTCTCCCCTCCAAGCGTTAATGCAACCGCTATCAATAATCCGCCGACAACAATGAAAGGAACCATAAATGAAACGCCGTTCATTAAATGACGGTAAATTGGATTTTGTTTCTTCTCCTGATGATTACCGGATTCCGATTTTGTAGCGGAACGATAGACCGGTATATCCCCGTTAAGAGCTTTTTGAATCAATTCTTCCGGTTTGCGGATACCGTCCTGTACCCCCACAGACAGCAGTTTTTTGCCTATAAACCGGTCTTTGTTTACCGAACGGTCTGCAGCAATAATGATTGCGTCCGCTTCGCGAATTTCCTCTTCGGTTAGCTTATTTTCGACACCAATCCCTCCCTGGGTCTCAACTTTGATGCTAACGCCCAGTCTGTCAGCAGCTTTTTGCAGATTTTCCGCTGCCATATACGTATGGGCGATTCCATTCGGACAAGATGTAATCGCTAACAGTTTCATAGGAAACCTCCTTTAAAGTGTGAATAATAAGATCTTGTCTCAACTGTATACCGAAATCAGCTCATTAAAATCGTTTTTTTTTACCATAGGTTCCGGTAATAAAGGCATTTTTCCCTATAACAAAAAAAGCAAGGAATAATCCCTGCTTTAATAATCCAAATGAGATAAAAATGTCATGACATTGGCTTCTTTCGTCAGCTTCTGGACGAAGGCCGGCTGCTCGCTAAGATATGAAAGCTCGCTAAACAGCTGCTTTGTCATGGTTTGATCCTCGTGTTTGACAGCCAGCATAAAAACGAGCGAAACTTTTTCATTTCCCCATTCAAGCGGCTCCTTTAATGTGGCAATCGCGATTGCTGATTGTTTAATAAATTTAGCGTTTGCATGAGGAATGGCAATGCCTGACCCAATATTTGTCGCCGACATTTTTTCCCTCATCACCGCATGAACCGCATAGTCCTTATCAACATAGCCTTTCTCAAACAAAGCTGTCGCCAGCTGTTCGATTAACTTGTAGCGATGCTCCGCCTCCTGCTGCAAAAAAACCAAAAAAGGAGTCGTATTGTTCAGCATCTGAAACGTTTTTTGTTTTTGGCGGTGTGATTCGCCCAGCTGACGTATAAACGCACTTAATTTCTTCTCTTCGCCAGGCTCTAAAAGCGGAGATACAACAATATGGGGAACCGTAATATTCTCCAGCGCAATGGTGGATATGACAAGATCAATATCCTCATGCTTTTTGATATAATCCTTTAAATCGGCCTTTGCAATACAAGCCATTACAGCGATTTGGTGATATTTCCGTTCAATTTTTGTCCGCAGCAATTGTGACATCCCAATCCCCATGTGGCAGACGATAATCGCCTTTTTATGTGTCTCGCTGCTGCACTGCATCCGTTCGATCGCTGCCTGAAAATGCAATGTCAAATATGCTGCCTCTTCCTCAGGAATTTGAAGATCAAAAGTTTGATTGATCTCTTCCAAAACATCAATGATGAGGTGGAACAAATAAGGGTACATCTTTTTGATGTCATTGAGCATAGGATTTGCTACAGAAAGATCATAGCTCAGCCGTTGTAGCACAGTATTGAGATGAATGTTCAAACCATTGATCAAATCCTGATCCTTATGAAAATCCATCATTTTCAGCTCTGAAACACGATTGATTAAATGCCCTACAACCTTAGGAAGCACAGCATTTTCAAGGTTCTCTTCTGTTTGCAATGGATAACGAACTTTACCGCCCAATATATGTAATGTTAAGTACACGGCTTCTTCTTCAGGAAAGCGGATTGCAAAAACCGGTTCGAGCCGTTGTAAACAAGCAAATGTCCATTGATATTCTTTCTTCTTTTTTACTGCCGCCATTTCTTTTGGGGACAATGAAATCGGCTGCTTCATTTTGATGCGGCGGACCATTAACAATGTATGCAGCAGCAAACTTTCAAACGTTTCGTCTGTGAAATAGAGGGAATGCTTTTTTTGCAATGATTTGATTTCTTTCGTCACAAAGTCTACTTCATAATGTAAAAACTTACTTTTAATAAATTGGCTGGTAAACGCTGTATTGTGGATCAAATCAGATATTCTTGCCAATGCCTTTCTTTTATTTCTTTCGTTCCCTTCAACCTTTAATCCAAGCCGCTGCCTAGAAACCAGTGTGAGATCAAAACGCTTCAGCCACTCTTCTACTGCGTATAAATCCTTTTTAATGGAAGATCGATTGACAAAATGCCGAGCGGCAATGTCTTTTGCGGAAACAGGCTTCGGATTCATTAATAAGTCATAAGCAATGTGCAGCATTCTTTCTTCATCGCTCCGCTGCCTAGAAGAAAAATGTTCAGTATGTAATTGTTGGCTTAGCCAGGTCCTTTCCTGTTCTTCTATATGTAAATAAACGCCCAACCCTGGTTTTCGAATAAGCTGTGCATGAGAATGCTCATTGAGATAATCCTCAATCACTTTCAAATCATTCCGGATTGTTTTTTCAGAACACTGTACCCTATCTGCGAAATCTTGCACAACTAAATAGTCATCAGGTTCAGATAACAACAGATACAAAATCTCTTTTTGTCTTGTATTTATGTATTCCATCTGTTTTTCTATCCTTCCTGTCAGTATCTACTTGAGCAAATTGATAGTATAAGTATACTATATAAGAAACCGTTTACATTATAAAATAAAATCATAGAGACAAAAGTTTCGTTTTTTACCGAAACATCCGGAAAAAAGCGATTTTTATATTCTTTGAGTTTGCTATGTAATGTATATTCAGCAGAAATTCATAAAAATACTCCAATTCTTCACCTATTTAGAACGAAGATTTTCTAATGTATGAGTACGAAAGTAAGAACATGATGAAGAAAAATGATTTGGTATCTTCGGGGATAAAGTGCAGGTAACAAAATTCCCACACGCTCAACAAACTAGTACCCATCAAATGTGTGCTATTAACATTTTAAGGATGGCCATTCTCTCTCAGCAATTTTCCATCATAAATACAAACTCTGTGCAGGGCACACAATATTCTTAGCTCAAATCAGTTGATCGTTCACATATTATTAACATTTATTTACAAGGGAAATAATTACTTTTATTGAATTGTTATAGTGCAAGACAAAAAACTTTAAAGGAGTGTTTCAAAATGAATTTCAAAAAAACGGTTGTTTCTGCTTTATCGATTTCTGCGTTAGCTCTGTCGGTCAGCGGGGTAGCTTCAGCTCATGAAATAAACTCCACACCTACTGAAGTAAAGAACATTTCTATTTCACCTACACATGTTATCAAGATTCAAGACTATAATTTACCTCTAAAAGTTGGAGAAACCTATTCTGTTAAAAATAATTCAGCTACTCGTTATTGGACTGATAACCAAAAAGTTGCTGAAGTCGATCAAAATGGTTTAGTGACGGCTAAATCAAAAGGGAAAGCCACGATTACTTTGTTTAAAGGTACTGCAGTATTCGGAAAAGTATATGTAACGGTTTATTAATCTTTATCCGCCAGATTTTCTGGATGCAAAACATGCATGAATAAAATAAGGTCCCCCTCTAAAAAGAGAAGGGGCCTTATTTTATTTCAATTGCGCTTCAAGTTTAGATTTAGTTTTGGGAATACATCATACATTGGTGTATATTGTGTTTCAGTAGCTTAGCCCCGAATAAATCCACCTTCTGAATGAATAATTTGTCCAGTTATCCATTCAGCCTCATCACTTGCAAGAAAAGCAATCATTCGTGCTGCATCATCTGGTGTGCCAATACGCCCCATTGGAAATTTAGGTGAAAGAAAATTTCTTATTTCATCTGTCATCCATGTAGAATCTGTTGGACCTGGGTTTACGGCGTTAACAGTGATGCCCAATGGTGCAAGTTCTTGTGATAACGACCTAGTAAATGCAGAAATAGCTCCTTTAGTTGCTGCATACGCTAACTCCCCAGGCAAAGGACCTAAATCCTGCCCTGATGTCATATTGATGATTCTTCCTGATATTAAATTAGATTTTTTAAACCGACGGGCGAATTCAACACAAAGAAGAAAATTCGATCTCATATTAACCGCATAATGCTCATCAAGTGATTTAGCATCTAACGATACATAATTATCACTTGCGGAATGAGCTGCATTATTAATAAGGATGGAAGGATATCCTAATTTATCTGAAATTTTTTCATGTATTGTGAATGCAGCATGTGCATCTGATAAATCAATTTTCATTGCCTCACAGCGGACACCCATACGTAAAATTTCTTGTTGAAATTCTTCTATCCAGGCCGCATCAGAATTCCAGTGAGTAAAGAAGATATGTATACCCTGTGAGGCTAACTTACGACAAATAGCCGTACCAATATCC
>NZ_JAVAXX010000560.1:0-1661 GCF_042709275.1 Bacillus sp. LR_5
ATCTTGCAACTTCTTTGTAAAACTGATCTAAGCTATCATCCTCAAATTTTTGGTCAATAATTCTAATTGAGCAGTTCTTTCTTAGTAGAACCTTAATTGTTTTCTTCTTCAGTTCTTCATATTCTTCATAAATTTGCTTCCCTTCATTAGACAAGCGGCAGCTACAATAATTTCACAATCTCTAATGTATATCTCCTTTATGTGAAATGGTTCAATGGGAATTCATTGCAGATATTACTCCATCTGAATTAGAAATAAGAATTGTGATCCTGCGAAAAAAGGATCAGGATATGGTGGAAGAAGACCACTTATAATGTGTTTCTAGGTATTTGTAATTAAATTACAAATACTTTTAATATTTGCTCATGAATTCGTGGTATTATACTGGAGGGGACGATCAAAAGCTTTGGCGTTAGTAATTAAAAATGTTTTAAATGTATACGAGTGCTACCTCAAAGTCGGAAAAAATATTATAGGAGGTAACATATGTTTAAGTTTAAAAAGAATTTCTTAGTTGGATTATCGGCAGCTTTAATGAGTATTAGCTTGTTTTCGGCAACCGCCTCTGCAGCTAGCACAGACTACTGGCAAAATTGGACTGATGGGGGCGGTATAGTAAACGCTGTCAATGGGTCTGGCGGGAATTACAGTGTTAATTGGTCTAATACCGGAAATTTCGTTGTTGGTAAAGGTTGGACTACAGGTTCGCCATTTAGGACGATAAACTATAATGCCGGAGTTTGGGCGCCGAATGGCAATGGGTATTTGACTTTGTATGGCTGGACGAGATCGCCCCTCATAGAATATTATGTGGTGGATTCATGGGGTACTTATAGGCCTACCGGAACGTATAAAGGTACTGTAAAGAGTGATGGAGGTACATATGACATATATACAACTACACGTTATAACGCACCTTCCATTGATGGCGATCGCACGACTTTTACGCAGTACTGGAGTGTTCGTCAGACGAAGAGACCAACTGGAAGCAACGCTACAATCACTTTCAGCAATCATGTGAACGCATGGAAGAGCCATGGAATGAATCTGGGCAGTAATTGGGCTTACCAAGTCATGGCGACAGAAGGATATCAAAGTAGTGGAAGTTCTAACGTAACAGTGTGGTAGCAGATCATCTTTAATCAGGGGTAGCTAACGGGCTGCTGATCGTTCCTTGAGAAGTTTTATAATCAATGATTATTAAAATCGTTAGTAATGGTTAAAGGTTGTTTTCTACTAGGTGAACGGCCTTGGAATTGCTGGAGGTAGGGTATTCTCCATCTGGTTTTATAACTTTTCCTATAGGTTAATAGAATGGTATTTAAATGAGAATGCTATCAATTTTTTGTAGTCAGCGCTTGCTCACAACAGACACCTTTACATAACCCTTCTTTATAAAACATAAGCCTTACTCAAAATAAAAATATCTCAGTAGTTAACCAGAATCCTCATAACTTTATACTAGTTAAAGGTGGGACTGTTAAGAACAAAAAGTCTAATTTATAAATGGGGACTCTACGAACAAAGCAAGTAAATTCAAAAAGAACCCAACTTTAGGATTTCCTTAGAGGATTGAATCAGCTCGAACCAAGTTTTTTAATGCGACTAGCTATGGAAATTAAGAAAGAACCTGGTGAAATTGCCCAGGTTCTTTTTATATT
>NZ_JAVAXX010000561.1:0-1659 GCF_042709275.1 Bacillus sp. LR_5
TGTAATTACCGCAAAAGAAGAAAAACGTCCTGTTCTATTGAAGAATGAAGAGCCTTTAACAAAGCATATGCTTAATTCAGATCCCCCTGATCACAATCGCCTGCGAACTCTTGTTCAGAAAGCATTTACTCATCGGATGATTTTGCAATTGGAAGACAAAATTCAACATATAGCAGATTCTTTATTGGATAAAGTACAGCCCAACAAATTCATGAACCTAGTAGACGATTATGCGTTTCCTTTGCCGATTATCGTGATAAGTGAAATGCTTGGCATTCCCCTAGAAGATCGTCAAAGATTCAGAGTTTGGTCGCAAGCAATTATTGATTTTTCAGATGCCCCTGAAAGACTTCAGGAGAATGACCATTTGTTAGGAGAATTTGTTGAATATCTGGAATACTTAGTTCGTATAAAAAGGAGCGAACCTGCAGGAGATTTAATCAGTGTATTAATTCAAGTGGAAAGTGAAGGCACACAATTGAGTACAGAAGAATTGTACTCGATGATTATGCTGCTTATCGTTGCAGGTCATGAAACAACCGTAAACTTAATCACCAATATGACATATGCTCTGATGTGTCACCATGATCAATTAGAAAAGCTCCGCCAACAGCCGGGCTTGATTAATTCAGCCATAGAAGAAGCATTGCGGTTTCACAGCCCGGTTGAGTTAACGACTATTCGCTGGACCGCTGAACCGTTTATACTGCATGGGCAGGAGATTAAACGGAAAGATGTGATCATCATTTCCTTAGCATCAGCAAACCGTGATGAAAAGATATTTTCGAATGCTGACATATTTGATATTGAAAGAAAGAACAACCGCCATATTGCTTTTGGCCATGGCAGCCATTTTTGCCTTGGTGCACAGCTTGCCCGCTTAGAATCAAAGATTGCTATTTCCACCTTATTACGCCGCTGTCCAAATATACAGATAAAAGGCGAAAAGGAACAAATTAAATGGAAAGGGAATTTTCTGATGAGAGCACTCGAAGAACTGCCGCTCAGTTTTTAATTTTTTGAGGGACAAGTGATTTCAAACATATTTCGTTTTTACTCCCCAATAAGATTAATTATTATAAACGCTGCAATCAACATAAAAAATATTAGATGATAAAGCTTTTCAGAAACAAAGTTTAGGATTTATTTAAGCTTACTGGGAGTGAACATGTCTTGTAAACACCAATGGTTTCATCGGTGTTTTTTTGTTTTCAACCTCATTTAAACTCTCTTCATTTGGACAAACAGCTGTTACATAGCCTTACCCAAGGGTGATGCATTTTATGAAGGTAAAAATCATCGAGGGAGTGCAAAGCTGACAAATGCATTAGCGATGGCAATCATTATTTAATAAAACTTTATAGGAAGGAGACCCAGGGTGATAGCAATATATGTAAGGTATCAACAGAGGAACAAGTGATCACGAATTATGTAAAAGTTGTCCTCTTTCAAGCGACTCAAAGGGCTTTTTAGTGCTGGTTTGAAAATCCTTCATCCGCATACCTCAAGACATCCTTTTCTATACAGGGGGACGGGATAAGAAATAAGTACGATGCAAAGGCGATATTATGGGCTGTTTCTTATACGCCTGCAGGGAAGGCATTATATAGAGGTGGCCTTACTGGTGGGCATAAGTCATAAAAAAAAGCGACTAAAAAT
>NZ_JAVAXX010000562.1:0-1629 GCF_042709275.1 Bacillus sp. LR_5
TCAACTCGCCTCTTTATCAATTTTACCTCCTTAGAATTGACTCTCATGAAGTTTGGCTATTTGCGAAAATCCATCATATCATAATGGATGGAATCTCTTTAAATGTGATGGGAAATCAAATTATAGATCTTTATCAAAAAATGAAAAAGAAAGATCCTTTACCTGATCAGCCGGAACCTTCTTACTTGAGCTACATCGAAAAAGAGAGTCAATATCTACAATCTCCGCGGTTTGCAAAGGACCGTTTATTTTGGACGCAAACCTTTGAGCACCCGTTGGAATACCACTCGTTAGCCGACCAGACGTCCTTACAAAAACAGAGCACATCTGCATCCAGAGACACCATCATTCTTTCACCTGATCTAGAGCAAACGATTCGAATCTTCTGCGCAGAACACAAGATCAATATCATTTCCTTATTTATGGCTTCATTTTACATATGCATCAGCCGAATCACTTCTAAAAAAGATCTTGCCATTGGCACCTACTATGGCAACAGAGGTTCAAAGGCTGAAAAAGAAATGCTCGGCATGTTCGTTAGTTCCCTTCCAATCAGAATAACGGTTGATCCTGACACAGATTTTCTTTCCTTTGTCCGCACAATAGGCAGGGAACAGCTTTCTGTTATGCGTCATCAACGGTTTCCTTATAATTTGCTTGTAAATGAATTAAGAAATGAACAGAAGGATTTACACAACCTTATCGGTATATCTATGCAGTATCAGCCACTTCAGTGGCATAATGCAGATGATTTTGACTATGAAACAGCGCTTTATTTCAGCGGATACACCGCGAATGAGCTTTCAGTTCAAATACAAGAACGGATAGACGATGAAACCATTCAATTAAATTTCGACTATCAAAATACCTTGTTTTCTCTTGAGGATATTAAACGAATACAATCTTATTTGCTTACCATACTGGAAAACGCCCTTCAACATCCGCACAGCTTTATAAGAGAATTAGATATGACGAATACAAGAGAAAAGCAAAAATTGTTGTATGAGTTTAACAAGACGGAAGCTGTTTCGCCTAAAGCTTTCACCCTGCATGGGCTGTTTGAGCAACAGGCAGCTTCCACACCGGAGCGGCTGGCCATTCGCTTTTCAGGCGGTTCGCTGACATACGCTGAGCTTGACATGTACGCCAGCCGACTGGCTGCGCACCTTGCGGCACGCGGCGTCACAAACGAAAGTATCGTCGGTGTCCTGTCTGAACGCTCACCTGACATGCTGATCGCTGTCCTTGCTGTATTGAAGGCCGGAGGGGCGTATTTGCCGCTTGATCCTGCGTATCCAAAGGAGCGGCTGAGCTACATGCTGAAAGACAGCGGGGCATCGCTCTTGCTGACACAGCCGGGATGCTCCGCACCGAACTTTTCTGGAGAGACGCTTGAAGTTGACATGACATCTCTTGAGCGTGAAGAAGTAAAACGTCATGTGTCTGCTTCTGTTAGCGACGGATCTCTCGCCTATGTCATCTATACATCGGGCTCTACCGGGCAGCCGAAAGGAGTGGCCGTTGAGCACCGTCAGGCTGTTTCCTTTCTGACCGGCATGCAGCACCAGTTTCCGCTTTCGGAAGATGACATTGTCATGGTGAAAACCTCTTTTTCCTTTGATGCGTCTG
>NZ_JAVAXX010000563.1:0-1624 GCF_042709275.1 Bacillus sp. LR_5
ACCTAAAAAATCACATTATAAGTGGTCTTGTTTCACCATAGCCTTATCCTTTTTTCATAGAATCACAATTCTTGTTTCTAAATCTGATGGAGTAATATCTGTAATTAATCCCCATTCGAACCATTTCGTATAAAGGAGATATACATTAGAGATTGTGAAGTCTTTTTAGCTGCTTCAGGCAGTGCTCCTGACTTTGAAGCTGTATGGAACGTTTCATGTCCAGAAAATCTGCTCATAAGGTTGTTTACTGCGTCTTTGATGTTATCTACAAAGACGGTCAGTCAATTGCAGCTAGGCCCCTCACTGAGCATAAGACAGTTCTGAACTCACTTGAACTAAATCATCGGTCTGAAAAAGCGATCCCTCATTATAAGGATGCTCTAGACAAAGCACGAGAAATCGATATGTCACGATTAATCGGATCATCTCTGTACAACCTTGGCTTATGTTCATTTGCCGAGGAAGCTTATGAAAAGGCGGCTGAGTACTTTAAGAAGGGGGATTAGAGTATACCAGGATAATGGGTATGAGCACTCAAATCGGTTATTAGACATCAATGTTGACAAAAACCACATTCAAAATGAGGAACAATCAGAAGGAATCTCTTGGTGTGCACACGGGTGTCTTTGTCCAAAAATTTAAACGATGAGATTATGGCCAAAACGTTTGAATTCATTCATGCCTTATATGTAGATAGCGGGAAAGAAAAATTAAATTCGATTCTAAATTATATAGAATTCTAGTAAGAAGATTCGTTATTATCATTATTTTGACTGATGTTCCCTTTTAAAAGAATCATGTATGATCGTTAAAGAAAACGCTTTCATAGAGAGGGGATGCCAACATGTCTTATCGTATGAAACGAGTGTTGTTGCTTCTTGTTACTGGATTGTTTATGAGTTTGTCTGCAGTCACTTCTACTGCCTCGGCTCAAACAGGTGGATCGTTTTTTGACCCTTTTAATAGCTATAACTCCGGATTATGGCAAAAAGCAAATGGTTATTCGAATGGAAATATGTTCAACTGCACTTGGCGTGCAAATAACGTATCAATGACGTCATTAGGTGAAATGCGTTTGGCGCTAACAAGTCCATCTTATAACAAGTTTGACTGCGGGGAAAACCGCTCTGTTCAAACATATGGCTATGGACTTTATGAAGTCAGAATGAAACCAGCTAAAAACGTAGGGATCGTTTCATCGTTCTTCACCTACACAGGTCCAACGGATGGAACTCCTTGGGATGAGATTGATATCGAATTTTTAGGAAAAGACACAACAAAGG
Organism: Bacillus sp. LR_5; assembly: GCF_042709275.1. NCBI lineage: Bacteria > Bacillati > Bacillota > Bacilli > Caryophanales > Bacillaceae > Bacillus > Bacillus sp. LR_5. Next base: position 1,284 of record NZ_JAVAXX010000563.1, read on the forward strand.
TTCAATTTAACTATTATACAAATGGTGTAGGAAACCATGAAAAGATTGTGGATCTCGGATTTGATGCAGCCAATGCCTATCATACGTATGCGTTCGATTGGCAGCCAAACTCTATTAAATGGTATGTCGATGGGCAATTAAAACATACTGCGACAAGTCAAATTCCGACAACACCAGGAAAGATCATGATGAACTTGTGGAATGGTACGGGTGTAGATGAATGGCTCGGTTCCTACAATGGTGTAACACCTCTATACGCTCATTACGACTGGGTGCGTTATACAAAAAAATAATGTCTAAGAGCCTGCTACCCCGATATAGCCAGGCTCTTATGATTGTAA
>NZ_JAVAXX010000564.1:0-1618 GCF_042709275.1 Bacillus sp. LR_5
GTTTATGCGGTGAGAATGATCGGCGAACAGAACGCTCTTGATTAAATCCGTATGTTAAGTTATATTGATCTTAAAATATTCGGATTTTGGGGGTAAGTTCATGAAGTTTCGTCGCAGCGGCAGATTGGTGGACTTAACAAATTACTTGTTAACCCATCCGCACGAGTTAATACCGCTAACCTTTTTTTCTGAGCGGTATGAATCTGCAAAATCATCGATCAGTGAAGATTTAACAATTATTAAGCAAACCTTCGAGCAGCAGGGGATCGGTACTTTGCTTACTGTTCCCGGAGCTGCCGGAGGCGTCAAATATATTCCGAAAATGAAGCAGGCTGAAGCTGAAGAGTTTGTGCAGACACTTGGACAGTCGCTGGCAAATCCTGAGCGTATCCTTCCGGGCGGTTATGTATATTTAACGGATATCTTAGGAAAGCCATCTGTACTCTCCAAGGTAGGGAAGCTGTTTGCTTCCGTGTTTGCAGAACGCGAAATTGATGTTGTCATGACCGTTGCCACGAAAGGCATCCCTCTTGCGTATGCAGCTGCAAGCTATTTGAATGTGCCTGTTGTGATCGTTCGTAAAGACAATAAGGTAACAGAGGGCTCCACAGTCAGCATTAATTACGTTTCAGGCTCCTCAAACCGCATTCAAACAATGTCACTTGCGAAAAGAAGCATGAAAACGGGTTCAAACGTACTCATTATTGATGACTTTATGAAAGCAGGCGGCACCATTAATGGTATGATTAACCTGTTGGATGAGTTTAACGCAAATGTGGCGGGAATCGGCGTCTTAGTTGAAGCCGAAGGAGTAGATGAACGTCTTGTTGACGAATATATGTCACTTCTTACTCTTTCAACCATCAACATGAAAGAGAAGTCCATTGAAATTCAGAATGGCAATTTTCTGCGTTTTTTTAAAGACAATCTTTTAAAGAATGGAGAGACAGAATCATGACAAAAGCAGTCCACACAAAACATGCCCCAGCGGCAATCGGACCTTATTCACAAGGGATTATCGTCAACAATATGTTTTACAGCTCAGGCCAAATCCCTTTGACTCCTTCAGGCGAAATGGTGAACGGCGATATTAAGGAGCAGACTCATCAAGTATTCAGCAATTTAAAGGCGGTTCTGGAAGAAGCGGGTGCTTCTTTTGAAACAGTTGTAAAAGCAACTGTATTTATCGCGGATATGGAACAGTTTGCGGAAGTAAACGAAGTGTACGGACAATACTTTGACACTCACAAACCGGCGAGATCTTGTGTTGAAGTCGCGAGACTCCCGAAGGATGCGTTAGTCGAGATCGAAGTTATTGCACTGGTGAAATAATAAGAAAAGTGATTCTGGGAGAGCCCGGGATCACTTTTTTATTTACCTTATGCCCGAAATGAAAGCTTTATGACCTAATTGTGTAACTATATCCTATTTTTTCAAAAAATATTTTAAAAACGAGCAGGATTTCAGAAAAAATCGTGGAATTGATACACTAATGCTTTTATATAGGGAAAAGGTGGTGAACTACTGTGGAAGTTACTGACGTAAGATTACGCCGCGTGAATACCGATGGTCGCATGAGAGCGATTGCATCCATCACGCTGGATCACGAATTTGTTGT
>NZ_JAVAXX010000565.1:0-1607 GCF_042709275.1 Bacillus sp. LR_5
TCCAAAATTCACAGAAGAAATTAATTTATATAGAGACAAGTTTCTTTTCAACTTGCGTGAAACTTGTTTTACGTTGTTGCAGCAATTTTATAATGAGAAGAATATAGGATTTACCCATGCCTTTAATGTCTTCTTCATGGTCAATGATACAAATATCATTACAAGTTACGGCAAAGATGAAAATGATGTCAAAGTTGAAAAGTTTGCACCTGCATCCCCATCTTTGAAGGATATTGAACTTTATAAAACAGGAAAGAGTACAGTTGGGATTAAATTTGGAGAAGTGGGACTCACCCTAAGATTTAAATTTGAAAGTGACCCTTGGAAATCGATTAAACTTGCTACAGGTTACCATGAATTCCCTAAAGAAAAAGAGAGAATGAATGTCAACTTAAAAACAATGAGGAGAATGGAAAAACTATTGAATAAACATGAGTACGCTAAAACATCGAATAACAGTAACGCAATAGGCAAATGCCATGAAGCATGGACATATTATTATTTCTTAAAGGCGTTTCCCGACGTTATACAGGTAGATCCAAAGCAATGTGTTGAATTAATTAACACATATTTTTCTAGTATAAATCAAAATACACTAAAAAAACTATATAGCTCAACTTCTACAATAGTAGATGCTATTACAGAGAAACTAAGACAAAAATATCATGACTATATTATAGAAAGTATCGAATTAATCCCGGATGCATATATAAAAGATAGACTTGATACAGGAGATCTTCAGTTAGTCTTAAAAGTAAATAACAATATTATTGTTGAGAATATTTCTCTAAAAGCTTTAGCAAAAAGGAATAGCAAAATTACTACAAAAAATCCGGGTATGGGAAGCATTCTTGGACCAACATATTTTAATATGGGAAGCATGGAATCTGTTATTAATGAAGTGAAAAACAAGTTTACCATAGGGGAATTTAATCATAGAAAAAGTTTAGAAATACTCTCTTATGAGTTCGGAATGAAACTTGACAGTGCAACTCAGGAACAATTAAGAAGAGGAATTCACAATTTATTAGGAAAAGCAATGATAGCTATTACTATTTATGGTGAGGGAATTAGCTTTTGCAAAGAGCCTTCTGAAATTGACGGTGAAGTAAAAGTGCATGTTAATGTGCCTTCTGCTATACAAAATACCTTAACATGGAATAATGAGTTAGAGTCAATTAGTTTACGTGCAAAATTTAGTAAAAGTCAAAAGCACGGCTGGTCTTCTATTAAATTAACATCAGAATGCCAGTTGGAAAGCAGGTAATAAACAATGTCCAATGATTATATGCCAATAACCTCTTTTGTTTTTTCTATCTTTTATGAGGGAATATTATAAATGATTCCAAAAGAAAGGTTGGGGCAAATGGACAAGATGTCAAAAGAGTCTAGAAGCAATGTTATGAAATCCATTAAATCAGTTTCCCAATTAGAAAATCTGGTTGCAAGTGCATTGTGGAATCGGGGCTATCGGTTCCGAAGAAACACCAAAAGCCTTTTTGGGAAACCAGATTTGTCTATAAAAAAGTATAAGGTGGTCATTTTTATCGATTCTTGTTTCTGGCATTTCTGCCCTGTTCACGGCAGGATCCCTAAAAGCAATACAG
>NZ_JAVAXX010000566.1:0-1594 GCF_042709275.1 Bacillus sp. LR_5
GATCCGATCGGGCAGGATAAGGAAGGGAATGAAATAAGCCTGATTGACGTTTTGAAATCAGAAAACGAAGACGTGATAGATACGATCCAGCTCAATATGGAGCTTGAAAAAGTGAAACAATACATTGACATTTTAGATGACCGTGAGAAGGAAGTGATTGTCGGGCGGTTTGGACTTGATTTGAAGAAGGAAAAAACGCAGCGAGAGATTGCCAAAGAACTCGGTATCTCACGCAGCTATGTATCGCGGATTGAAAAGCGGGCGCTGATGAAGATGTTTCATGAGTTTTATCGGGCAGAGAAGGAAAAGCGGAAGAAGGCGAAGGGGAAATAATGCAGAAGAAGCCGGATCTCATACTCCGGCTTTCTCTATTTCATTAAAGTTTTTTTAAAAAGAAAATAGAGAAAAAATATATAAAAGAGTGATGAAAATCAGTTTTGTCATCACTGATAAACTCTTCGAGAAAAGCGTCTGGATCATAGCAGATGGCTTCTCTCTTATGGGGCGTTACTTCCCTCCATCAAGCGATTCTAAGCCGGACGTTCTAAAAGCTCTCCTGAGAAAATCCTTAGATCGGTATACTTCAGTACATTCCTAGTCACTGCTTTCTTTATAGAGGCCTCATCTATGCTGTCGATACCCTTACATATATGACTATCACAATGAGAGGACTTTTAATGAATATGAAGAATCAGTTAAAAAACATTGGTTAGAAGCAGTTCATTTTAAAGAACTACTCATTTTATTTCTTCTTCAATTAAATCACTGGCGTTTAAGTACAATTCTTCACAATCTCTTCTGTTGACTCCAATCCCTAAGTAGTGCTCCTCCAGTACGGTGACACATATAGAGGGACGAGAAAATCTCATTTAAACTGCCCATCCGATGGCGGGCAGTTTAATTATTACCTCTCCTGTTCCTTTATCACCCTCTCAATCCCATATAAAATCAGTTTCAAGCCAAACTCAAATGCTCTGTCAGTCCCCATCAACTCAAACAGCCCGTTCGTAAACATCCTCCGGAATAATCCCGCATCTGTCTCGCTCATGGAATCAAGAAGGCGTATCATCTCCTCCCCCGGATGCTCTTCTTGGTCCTTCAGGATAGCAGTGACATTGCGCTCATGCTGATAATCGTCTAAAACGAAGTAGAAGACATAGTTTACAAGCGTAGTAACCACTTGCATTTTCTGCTCTTGCTTAAGTGGTGTTGATTCCACGCAGAGTAACATTCGGTTCGTGAATCGGATGATGTCCGGTTCATGGGGCAGCGTCATCATCATGAGCTGCGTAGAGCAAGGATATCGGCTGAGCACGTTCCGTACCGTTATCGCAAGCCCCATCAGCTGCTCCTTCCAGTCTCCCTCGGAGCGGAACTCCTCCAGAATCATTTTCGATACTTGGTTAGCCAGACGCTGGTAAAGCTTCTGTTTGCTCTTGAAATACCAGTACAGAGAGGGAGCCTGAATCCCTAGCCTGTTGGCCAATCGTCTCATGCTGAATGTTTCGATGCCTCCCTCCCCAAGAAGTTCCCACGAGGTTTCTAAAATCTTTTCCTCTGAAATCTGAGGCTGTTGCTTTTTCATATTATCCGT
>NZ_JAVAXX010000567.1:0-1570 GCF_042709275.1 Bacillus sp. LR_5
ATGATTACATTGTTAATAGGGCACTCTTTTTTAAAAGCCAGCTTGCAAGGAATGTTTTTATTCGTAGGAAAATAATAGAGAAGGGGTCGACAGAGTAACATCTGGCTACGACAATATTCTTCTCGAAAAAACTTCCTAATTCGTCATATTGTGATATAATAAAACTCGTTATGTTAAAAAATCTAACATCAAAATCGAATTCGTATTGAATTGATGAAAACGGGAGGTAAATATGGAGTCTTTTTTCAATAGTTTGATTAATATTCCAAGTGATTTCATCTGGAAATACCTATTTTATATTTTAATAGGGCTTGGATTATTTTTTACCATACGTTTTGGTTTTATCCAATTCCGTTATTTTATTGAAATGTTCAGAATAGTAGGGGAGAAGCCGGAAGGAAATAAAGGTGTTTCATCTATGCAGGCGTTCTTTATTTCGGCCGCATCCCGAGTCGGCACAGGGAATTTGACTGGTGTAGCCTTAGCAATTGCGACAGGCGGACCGGGCGCTGTATTTTGGATGTGGGTAGTAGCTGCAGTAGGTATGGCTTCAAGCTTTGTTGAGAGTACGTTAGCGCAGCTTTATAAGGTGAGAGACGGGGAGGATTTCCGCGGAGGCCCGGCTTACTACATTCAAAAGGGTCTTGGAGCCAGATGGCTTGGCATCGTTTTTGCAATCTTAATTACCGTTTCATTCGGCTTGATTTTTAACGCTGTTCAAACAAATACAATTGCTGGAGCATTGGATGGCGCATTCCATGTGAATAAAATAGTTGTAGCCATAGTTCTGGCGGTTTTAACTGCGTTTATCATTTTCGGCGGTTTAAAACGTGTTGTCGCTGTTTCACAGCTAATTGTGCCGGTTATGGCAGGCATTTATATTCTTATCGCTTTATTTGTTGTCATCACGAATATTACGGCTTTCCCTGGCGTTATCGCTACAATTGTTAAAAATGCTTTAGGTTTTGAACAAGTCGTCGGCGGCGGAATAGGCGGCATCATCGTTATCGGTGCGCAGCGCGGACTTTTTTCAAACGAAGCAGGAATGGGAAGCGCACCAAACGCGGCTGCGACGGCTCATGTATCCCATCCGGCAAAGCAAGGCTTTATTCAAACATTAGGCGTATTTTTCGATACATTTATCATATGTACGTCCACAGCATTTATTATTTTGCTGTACAGTGTAACGCCAAAAGGCGACGGCATCCAAGTCACACAGGCTGCTCTTAACCATCATATTGGAGGCTGGGCGCCGACTTTCATCGCAGTCGCAATGTTCTTGTTTGCATTCAGTTCAGTTGTCGGCAACTATTATTATGGCGAGACAAACATTGAATTTATTAAAACAAGCAAAACATGGCTGAACATTTACCGTATCGCTGTAATTGCTATGGTTGTGTATGGATCTTTATCAGGCTTCCAAATCGTTTGGGATATGGCGGACCTCTTTATGGGTATCATGGCGCTGATCAACTTAATTGTGATTACGCTGCTGTCAAACGTTGCTTACAAAGTGTATAAAGATTACGCGAAACAACGTAAGCAAGGACTTGATCCTGTGTTTAAAGCG
>NZ_JAVAXX010000568.1:0-1568 GCF_042709275.1 Bacillus sp. LR_5
ATTCGCCTCTTGCTGGCCAACACTATCTTGCGCCTGCCGCTCCCAATAATCCCGCTGCAGCCGTTCTTTTGCAATCGTACACATGAGATTCACGCTTTAGCGCTCCTTTCATTTAAAAGGTGTTGATTGGTCGTGTTTGCCCTATCTAATATACTCTTTTCCTTTCATTCCTATGCGGTAAACAAAAAGATCCTTTGCCTTCAGTGGCAAAGGATCTTTTTCTTATTTATACGTCACAAGGAAGTATTTTTTCTTCCCGCGGCGCAGAACAGTAAATTGATTTTCGATACGGTCTTCTGCTGATAGGGTATAATTTATTTCCGTCTGGCGTTCACCGTTAATGTAAACAGCTCCGTTTTGGATGTCTTCACGCGCTTGGCGTTTAGAAGGAGATAATTTAGATTGCACCAACACATCTACAAGTGAAAGCTCTTGGGTGCTGTCAACTTCCATAGAAGGAACATCTTTAAAGCCTACTTTTACGTCTTGAGCAGAAAGCTCTTTAATATTGCCGCTGAACAGCGCTTGGGAGATGTTGATGGCTTGCTCCAGCGCCTCGCGTCCGTGAACAAGTGATGTCACTTCTTCTGCCAGGCGTTTTTGCGCTTCACGTTTTTCTGGCGCCGTTTCTGTTTTTTCAGCGTATGCTTCAATTTCCTCTTTTGAAAGGAACGTAAAGTATTTCAAGTATTTGACAACGTCACGGTCGTCTGTGTTGATCCAGAATTGATAGAATTCATATGGCGATGTTTTTTCTTTATCAAGCCAGATCGCGCCGCCTTCCGTTTTTCCGAACTTCGTGCCGTCTGCTTTTGTGACAAGCGGAATCGTTAGGCCGAACGCTTTTGCTCCTTCTTCTTCTGATTTTCTGATCAGTTCAAGACCCGCTGTGATGTTGCCCCACTGATCGCTTCCGCCGATTTGCAGTTTACAGTTTTTGTCTCTGTAAAGATTTAAGAAATCATAAGATTGAAGAATCATGTAGCTGAATTCCGTGTACGAGATGCCGGATTCAATTCTTGAGCTGACCGTATCTTTTGCCAGCATGTAATTGATGCCGAAATTTTTACCAACGTCACGAAGGAAATCGATCACATTCATTTTGCCGATCCAGTCAAAGTTGTTCGCGATGACAGCTGGGTTTTCTGCTGCTTCAAAATCTAGAAATCTGGACAGCTGGTTTTTGATTTTTTGGGACCATTCGGATACGATGTCAGCAGTGTTTAATGTACGCTCTGCTTTTTTTCCGCTTGGATCACCGATGAGGCCCGTCGCGCCGCCCACAAGCGCAATCGGATGATGCCCTGCAAGCTGAAAACGGCGAAGTGTTAAAATAGGCAGCAGGTGTCCGATATGCAAGCTGTCTGCTGTAGGGTCAAAGCCTGAGTACAAGCGGATTTTTTCTTCATTCAGCTGTTTATTCAACCCTTCTTCATCTGTCATTTGCTGAATCAATCCGCGGAAGGATAAGTCTTCAAGTAAGTTAGTCATAAGATAAAGCTCCTTTTTTAATTAAAATAAAAAACGCCCCTTCGTTTACACGAAGGGACGATTGATTATCGCGGTAC
>NZ_JAVAXX010000569.1:0-1568 GCF_042709275.1 Bacillus sp. LR_5
GTTACTTCAGAAACGTTAAGTCCGCGATAGTCAACGATGATCGTTGATTTACTTTCTTTCAGTTTAGAAGCAATTTCTTCAACAACAACTTTTTTTGTTTCAATTGCGCTGCTCATGGTTACACCTCCTGTAGATTCTTGTGTAACACTTATACCGTTAGGTGATCACGACTGAGACGACGGATTCCATATAAAAAGCCTCCATGAGACATGGAGGCTGTATATACAAGCATACGTAACGTAATAGCTGTGATAATATACACCTCGGTAGGATCATTAAGCGGTTAGGCCCCTACTGTCTACGGTATAAATGATATTCTATTTTACAACATTTTGAATCATATCAGAATGTTGATGTCATGTCAATATTATTTTACGTTAAAAGTTGAAGAGTCTACTTTGACACCAGGTCCCATAGTAGAAGTTACAGCAACGTTTTTCACGTAAACGCCTTTTGCTGCAGCAGGTTTAGCTTTCAGGATTGTATCATACATTGTTGTGAAGTTCTCAACAAGTTTTTCATCCTCGAAAGAAACTTTACCGATAGGAACATGAATGTTTCCAGCTTTATCAACACGGTATTCAACTTTACCAGCTTTGATTTCGCCGATAGCTTTTTCAACTTCGAAAGTAACTGTACCAGTTTTAGGGTTTGGCATTAAACCTTTTGGTCCAAGTACACGACCGATTTTACCAACTTCACCCATCATGTCAGGTGTAGCTACGATTACATCGAAATCGAACCAGCCTTGTTGAATTTTGTTGATGTAGTCAGTATCGCCAACGAAATCTGCACCAGCAGCTTCAGCTTCTTTCGCTTTTTCGCCTTTTGCGAAAACGAGAACGCGCTGAGTTTTACCAGTTCCGTTTGGAAGCACGACTGCTCCACGGATTTGCTGGTCGTTTTTACGAGGGTCAACCCCTAGACGGAAAGCCACTTCAACTGTAGCGTCGAATTTAGCTGTGTTTGTTTTTTTAACGAGAGCTACTGCTTCAGAAACGTCGTAAGCTTTTGAACGATCTACAAGCTTAGCAGCTTCAACGTACTTTTTACCTTTTTTAGCCATTTTAAAATTTCCTCCTTATGTGGTTATAGCGGAATAACCTCCCACGAATAAGGGTTGCGAACTTGTTAAAACTCGCAACCCGACAAGAAACAAATTAATCCTCGATTACAATACCCATACTGCGGGCAGTACCTTCAACCATGCGCATTGCCGCTTCAACGTCTGCTGCGTTTAAGTCAGGCATTTTCGTTTCAGCGATTTCGCGTACTTTATCGCGCTTAACAGTTGCCACTTTATTACGGTTTGGTTCACCAGAACCAGACTCAATTCCAGCTGCTTTTTTAAGCAATACTGCAGCAGGCGGAGTTTTTGTAATAAATGTAAATGAACGGTCTTCGTAAACCGAAATTTCAACAGGAATGATTAAACCAGCTTGGTCAGCTGTACGAGCGTTAAACTCCTTACAGAATCCCATGATGTTAACACCGGCTTGACCAAGTGCAGGTCCAACTGGTGGTGCTGGGTTAGCTTTTCCAGCAGGAATTTGCAATTTTACAACTTT
>NZ_JAVAXX010000057.1:0-29221 GCF_042709275.1 Bacillus sp. LR_5
TAAGCTGAAGGAAGAGATTGATCAAGACATAGAACAGATGGAAGAGGATCAGCTGCTTCTCCTGTATTATCAGCTGATCAGTTACCGGCACCAAATTATGCTGGATTATGTAAAGCCTGACCTGCACGAGGAATCTCAGCTTCAATATCGTGAATTGATCAAAACGCTGGAAAGCAATCAGGACAGCATCTCGGGATTATCTGAGTATTATTTTCACTTGTTCAGAGGAATGTACGAATTTGAACAGAACAATTACATCTCGGCTATATCCTTTTATCGGAAAGCTGAGAAGATGCTCGCGTTTGTAGAAGATGAAATTGAAAGAGCGGAATTTCATTTTAAAGTGGCGGAAGTCTTTTATATCATGAAGCAGACGCACTTTTCCATGAACCACGCCGTACAGGCGCTTGAGACATACAAGGCTCACGACTTTTACAGAGTCAGAAGAATTCAATGCCATTTCGTCATATCAGGAAACTACATTGACTACAGACATTATGAAAAAGCGCTTGAGCATCTGGATGACGCGTATCGTCTGGCTTTATTGGAAGGACAGCCCCGTTTGATCGGATCAGCCCTCTATAATATCGGGAATTGCTATGATGACAAAGGAGAGCTGGATCAAGCCGCGGAATACTTTGAAAAAGCGCTTCCTGTCTTTGAAGAGCATCAGCTGGAACAGCTTCCAAAAGCGCTCTTCAGCCTGACTCGCGTTCTTTTCAAAAAGCAAGATGTCCAAGCTGCGATGCAGTACTATGAAAAAGGGATTGCCATCGCCCAAAAACGAAACGACTTCTTCAGTCTGGCGAAATATAAATTTTTGCAGGCCTTATATGTGGAATCTGTTAATGTAGATATGATTCAAGAAGTATTTGACTATATGGAAGAAAAAGCCCTTTACGTATATATTGAAGAATTCGCTTTGGATGCTGCCTCCTATTTCAGTCATCGCGAACACTACAAAGAAGCGGTGTATTTTTATGAAAAAGCAGTCAGTATGAGAGAAATGATCCAAAGAAACGACTGTTTATATCAAGTGTAAGACGAAACCATCTGCTGCCAGATGGTTTTTTTATATACAAAAAAAGGAGAGCATCGGAACGTTTATTTTCGGGCAGAACAGGAAAATTCGCTACATATGCTTTTGATCAAATTCAAAATAGCCGGGTTTAGACGGTGCCTGGGTCAATGACAGGCGTGAGGGGGAATTCGATGTTCGGTTTCAATGATATGGTGAAGTTTCTATGGTCTTTCCTCATTGTTCTGCCGCTTGTACAGATCATACATGTTTCAGGGCACAGCTTCATGGCACTTATTTTTGGCGGAAAAGGATCGTTGGATATTGGGATGGGCAAAACGCTGTTCAAGATTGGGCCGATACGGATCAGAGCGATCTATTTCATAGATTCCTTTTGCAGGTTTGGTGAGCTGAAAACCGACAATCGGTTCTCGCATGCACTTGTGTATGCCGGGGGCAGCCTGTTTAACCTGATAACGATTTTTATAGTCAATTTGCTAATTATACACAGTGTATTAAAACCGAATATGTTTTTTTATCAGTTTGTCTATTTTTCTACGTATTATGTGTTTTTCGCCCTGCTGCCGGTTCGATATTCAGAGAAAAAGTCATCAGACGGTCTGGCGATTTACAAGGTGCTCCGCTACGGAGAGCGCTACGAAATCGATAAGTAACATTCAAATGTTTACCGCCTCTCAGATCGGGAAGGTAACAAGTACACACATAATGAAGGGAGAGAATCAACATGGGTAACGATAGTGTAAAAGATAAAATGAAAGGCGGCTTAAATAAAGCCAAAGGAGAAGCGAAGGATAAAGTCGGAGATATGACCGATAAAACGGACATGCAGGCTGAAGGCAAAAAGGATAAGGCAAAAGGCGAGATCCAAAAGGATATCGGGAAAGCAAAGGATACATTCACAAATAAAGATTAATCATACGAAAGAGGCAGGAAACGATATGTTTCTTGTCTTTTTTTGTGTGCTTTTTTGAATGTGAATAAATGTAACAAAAAAAGCAATCGATTTGGTTAAAGTATCTAAATTTTTGAAATATTCTTTGAATAAATGAACCTCTTCTATATAATAATGACATGAGTTGTTAACTTTTGTAACATCACATGACAAAGGGAGGTTCTGAATGAAAAACAAAGGGGTTGGAATACAGGCTGTTTTTCTGTTGTTTCTGATCATGGTGTTGATGACGGGGTGTGCTGCGCCGAAGAAAGTGTCAGAAGCCAGCGGAAGTGCGAAAAGAACAGTTGATATCGACACAAGCGGGGATTCAGTGAAGGTCGGGATTCTTCACTCACTAAGCGGGACAATGGCGATCAGCGAAGTGTCCGTCCATGATGCAGAGTTAATGGCGATTCAAGAAATCAACCAAAAAGGCGGAGTTCTCGGCAAAAAGCTTGAACCCGTCGTGGAAGACGGCGCTTCAGACTGGCCTACATATGCGGAAAAAATGAGAAAGCTGCTTCAGCAAGACAAAGTGGCTGCTGTTTTTGGCGGATGGACATCTGCTAGCCGTAAAGCCATGCTTCCGGTTGTGGAGCAAAACAATGGCCTGCTGTTCTATCCGGTGCAGTACGAAGGAATGGAGACATCACCTAATATTTTTTATACCGGAGCAACGACGAATCAGCAAATTGTGCCGGCTGTCGATTGGCTGCTGAAAAATAAAGGTAAGAAGTTCTTTCTGATCGGATCAGATTACGTGTTCCCGAGAACAGCCAATAAAATCATTAAAGCACAAGTAAAAGCGGACGGAGGAGAAATTGCCGGTGAAGAGTATACGCCGCTAGGCCACACCAATTACAGTACGCTCGTCGGCAAAATCAAAGAAAAACAGCCTGATGTCATTTTTAACACATTAAACGGCGACAGCAACGTGGCGTTTTTCAAACAGCTGAAAGATGCGGGGATATCGGCTGATGATATGCCTGTCATGTCGGCAAGTGTCGCTGAGGAAGAAATTCGGGGGATCGGCTCTGATGTGTTAAAAGGACATTATGCGGTGTGGAATTACTTCCAGACAACCAATACGAGCGAAAATCAAACATTCGTGAAAAGCTATAAAAAGATGAACGGTGATAGCCGGGTGACGAGCGATCCGATTGAAGCCGGCTATAATGCGGTTTATCTCTGGGCGGCGGCTGTTGAAAAAGCCAAGTCCTTTGATGTCGATAAGGTGAAGAAAGCCGCTGACGGGATTGCATTCAAGGCACCGGGCGGCACAGTGAAAATTGACGGGGATACACAGCATCTCTACAAAACGGTCAGAATCGGGCAAATCACGGGGGATGGACAGTTTAAAGAAGTATGGAACTCAGGTGAACCGGTAAAACCTGATCCATATTTGAAAACGTACGACTGGGCAAAGGGGTTATCTAAATAAATCAAAGCCGTTTGCGGGGGAGGAGGCGGAGCATGTCTGTCGTCGTTACTCAATTATTTAACGGGATCAGTCTCGGTTCTATTTTGATTCTCATTGCGATTGGATTAGCCGTTACATTCGGTTTGATGAACATTATTAATATGGCGCACGGTGAGCTGATTATGGCAGGAGCCTACACGACATATGTCGTTCAGCAGCTGTTTTTAAGCTATTTGCCGGCTTCTCTGTTTTCTTACTATTTTTTATTCGCAATCATCATGGCGTTTGCGGTTGCGGCGCTTATTGGGATTGTCATTGAAAAAGTGATTGTCAGGCGATTATATGACCGTCCGCTCGACAGCCTTTTGGCGACGTGGGGGGTGAGCTTGATACTGCAGCAGGCAGCAAGATCGATTTTTGGCGCGCCGAATGTAGCCGTCAAGTCACCTGAGTGGCTGACGGGAGGGGTGACGCTGTTTTCGGTTACCTTTCCGTATAAAAGGCTGTTTATTTTGGCGCTCGTTCTTTTTACGCTGGCACTGCTCGGTTTCTATTTATTTAAAACCTCTGCGGGGCGGCGGATGCAGGCGGTTACGCTGAACCGGAGCATGGCATCGTGTCTCGGCGTATCTGTGAGAAAAACAGATACATTGGCTTTCGCGCTCGGAAGCGGACTGGCCGGTATCGCGGGGAGCTCACTCACATTGCTTGGTTCGATCGGGCCTACTCTCGGTTCGTCGTACCTCGTCGATGCCTTCATGATCGTCATATTAGGCGGAATTGGAAAATTAAAAGGCACCATTATCGGCGCGGTGACGGTCGGTTTGCTGAGCACATTCGTTGAGTATTCCACAAGCGCTACGATTGCAAAGGTAGTCGTGTTTGCATTTATTATTCTCTTTCTGCAATGGCGGCCTTCAGGTCTTGCGAGTGTCAGAACGAGATTACTTGATTAGGAGGGAACCGGATGAAGCGGTTTTCACAATTCAGTCCGTATCTGGTGATGTTTGCCCTTTTTATCGCCGCTCCGTTCTTTCTGCAGGAGTTTCGATTAGGGCTGTTGGCGAAGTTTTTATGCTTCGCGATTGTGGCGGTCGGCATTTGCCTGATTTGGGGATATACAGGCATTTTGAGTTTGGGACATGGCGTCTTTTTCGGATTGGGCGCTTACTGCATGGCCATGTACTTAAAAATAGAAGCCTCACCGTCAGGCATTCCTGATTTTATGGAGTGGACCGGCGTCAGTGAACTGCCGTGGATTTGGGCAATGTTCAGTAATCCTTTTAGTGCGATTGCTGCAGCCGTTATTGTGCCTGTTTTTTTGGCCTTTTTACTCGGTTACTTTACCTTCCGCAACAACATAAAGGGTGTTTATTTTTCGTTGATCTCTCAGGCTGTTGTGGTGGTTGTTGTCACACTGTTCATCGGCAGCCAGGACATCACTGGCGGCACGAATGGCCTCACGAATTTCTTTACCGTTTTTCAATATGCTCTGGCCGATCCTGCAATAAAGCAGATTTTGTATTTTACGACAGTCTTTTTCCTCGGTGTTTCTGTCATGTTTGCTTTGTTTCTGACAAGAAGCCGTTTTGGGCGGCTATTGCAGGCGGTGCGCGACGGAGAAAACAGGGTTCGTTTTTTCGGGTATCACTCCACCGTTTTTAAAGTGTTTATTTACTGTCTATCTGCTGCGATGGCGGGGATTGCCGGGATGCTGTTTGTGCTTCAGGATGGGATGATCTCGCCGGAAATGATGGGCATCATCCCTTCGGTGGAAATGGTGCTGTGGGTCGCAATCGGCGGCAGGCACTCCATTTTCGGGGCGGTGCTTGGCGCGCTGTTAACGAACGGCTTGAAAAGCTATTTAAGCGAATATTACCCTGACATTTGGCTGTACTTCCTCGGCGCGCTGTTTATTATCGTCGTGCTCTATATGCCAAAAGGGATTGTCGGGCTGTTCGAGAAGATTAGAACCCAGCTTTCTTCCTCGAAAAAGAAAGGAGCGGCTGCTTATGAAACCGATACTTACCTGCCGTGACGTGAAGGTTGAGTTTGACGGATTTTGGGCCTTGCAGGGCGCTGATATCAGCGTGGAGGAACGTGATATCCATTTTTTAATTGGGCCGAACGGCGCCGGAAAAACGACTTTGCTGGACATCATTTGCGGAAAAACGAAGCCGCATTCGGGCGAAGTGCTATTTCAAGAAACGAGTGAACTGACAAAAGCGCGGGAATATCAGATCGCCAAACTGGGGGTCGCCAGAAAGTTTCAGGCTCCGAGTGTTTTTACGCAGCTGACTGTGTTTGAGAACCTCGAACTTGCCATGAAACAGAAAAAAACGATCCTTTCACTGCTGACAGCTCGTATGACAAAAGAGCAAAGTGACAGGATCATAGACATCCTGCGGCTGATTGGGTTAGATGACAAATGGGATCTAACAGCTGGCAGCCTGTCACACGGACAGAAGCAATGGCTTGAGATCGGCATGCAGCTCGCCATGGAGCCGAAGCTTTTGCTGCTGGATGAACCGATTGCCGGCATGACAGGAAAGGAGCGGGAAAAAACCGGAGCCCTGCTTGAAGAAATTGCAAAAACGTGCTCTGTTCTGATTGTCGAGCACGATATGGATTTTGTGCGCTCGTTTTCCAGAAAAGTCACTGTCATGCATGAAGGCAAAGTGCTTTGTGAAGGGTCGATGGATGACATCACAAGCAATGAAGAGGTGGCAGAGGTGTATTTAGGAAGGAGCGGTGTGTCATGATTGCCGTCAGGAATGTAACGTCCGGTTACGATCAATCGATGGTTTTGCACAGCCTCAGCATGGAGGTTCGCCCGGGGCAGATTGTCGCTGTATTAGGCCGAAACGGAGTCGGCAAATCTACCTTGCTGAAAACAATCATAGGCCTGCTTCCGGCAAAACAGGGGGATATTTGTTTTAATCAAACGTTTGTTCAAAACGAAAAGGCGGAAACACGGGCAAGAACGGGAATTGCGTACGTT
Source organism: Bacillus sp. LR_5 (assembly GCF_042709275.1). Taxonomy (NCBI): domain Bacteria; kingdom Bacillati; phylum Bacillota; class Bacilli; order Caryophanales; family Bacillaceae; genus Bacillus; species Bacillus sp. LR_5. The sequence goes on from NZ_JAVAXX010000057.1 coordinate 6,395, forward strand.
CCGCAGGGAAGAGACATCTTTTCCTCCTTAACCGTTCGTGACAACCTGCTGCTTGGGGAAGAGCCGCTTCCGAAGAAGGAGCGAACGGGGCAGGTCAAGGAAGACATTTTTCAGTGGTTTCCTGTTTTAAAGGAGATGCTTGACCGCAAAGGCGGCGATTTAAGCGGAGGCCAGCAGCAGCAGCTTGCAATTGCCAGAGCGCTGATGGGAAATCCAAAAATTATTTTACTTGATGAACCAATGGAAGGAATTCAGCCGTCAATTATCGAACTAATCAGACAAGTTATCGTAGAAATTTCCAGAAAAAAAGACATTTCCGTTGTTTTAGTCGAGCACAGTCTGGAAAACGCGTTAACATGTGCTGACTACCTTTATGTGATCGACAGGGGAACGGTTGTCGACCATGGAAAGGCCGATGAAGAAACGGCACGCCGCTTTGAAAGGCATCTTACCGTATGACCCGGTACTTGAAGAAAGGGAGGTGATGTCCCGCCTGCATGTTCCGCAAATTCGCAGTAACCGCATCCGCTTTATACGACAAAAGAAGGAGGACTACAGATGAAACTGACACCGGTTGAACAAGAGAAATTGCTCATTTTTGCAGCGGGGGAATTAGCCAAACAGCGAAAGGCGCGGGGCGTTCTGCTCAACTACCCTGAGGCTGCCGCTTATATCACCTGTTTTATCATGGAAGGCGCACGTGACGGAAAGGGAGTAGCAGAGCTGATGGAAGCCGGCCGCCATGTGTTAACAGAAAAAGATGTGATGGAGGGTGTTCCTGAGATGCTAGACAGCATTCAGGTGGAGGCCACATTTCCTGATGGAGTGAAGCTTGTTACGGTACATCAGCCAATTTCTGCGGAGGTGAAGTCATGAAGCCGGGAGCATTCCAAATTGCTGAGGGAACGATTACGATTAATGAAGGCCGTGAGACACGGGAGGTAGCGGTAAAAAACACCGGATCACGCTCCATTCAAGTCGGCTCGCATTTTCATTTTGCGGAAGCCAACGGGGCATTATCATTTGAACGTGAGCAGGCGATCGGCATGCGCCTTGATGTTCCATCAGGCACGTCGGTACGTTTTGAGCCGGGCGAGCAGAAAACAGTCACGCTTGTGGAAATCGGCGGACGAAAGACAATTAGAGGCCTGAACGGAATGGCCGACACGTTTATCGATGAACGCGGCAAAGAAAAAACGTTAGCCAACTTAAAACAAGCCGGCTGGATGGAGGGTGTAATCCGATGAAAATGTCACGGGAGGAATATGCGGAGCTGTTTGGCCCGACAACGGGTGATAAAATCAGATTGGGCGATACGGATTTATGGATCGAAGTCGAAAAGGATTTCACTGTATATGGTGAAGAAATGATCTTTGGCGGCGGAAAAACGATCCGCGACGGCATGGGCCAAAACGGCAGAATTACAGCCAAAGACGGCGCTTTGGATTTGGTCATCACCAACGTCGTCCTATTGGATTACACAGGCATTGTCAAAGCGGATGTCGGTGTGAAAGACGGCCGGATTGTTGGCGTCGGAAAAAGCGGCAACCCTGATATCATGGACGGAGTCGATCCGCATATGGTCATCGGCGCGGGTACAGAGGTGATTTCCGGTGAAGGCAAAATTTTAACAGCCGGAGGAGTGGACACGCACATTCATTTTATTTGTCCCCAGCAGATGGAAGTTGCGCTTTCTTCAGGTGTGACGACCCTTTTGGGGGGCGGAACAGGACCTGCTACAGGAAGCAAAGCGACAACATGTACGTCCGGCGCGTGGTATATGGCAAGGATGCTGGAAGCGGCCGAGGAGTTTCCGATTAATGTCGGCTTCTTAGGAAAAGGGAATGCATCCGATAAAGCGCCGCTGATCGAGCAGGTGGAAGCAGGCGCCATCGGCCTTAAGCTTCATGAAGACTGGGGCACGACGCCAAGCGCCATCAAAACGTGTATGGAAGTTGTGGATGAGGCGGATATTCAAGTCGCCATCCATACCGATACGATTAACGAAGCGGGCTTTTTGGAAAACACGCTCGATGCGATCGGGGACCGGGTCATTCATACCTATCACATTGAAGGAGCAGGCGGCGGCCACGCCCCGGATATTATGAAGCTCGCCTCTTACGCAAACATTCTGCCGTCATCCACAACGCCAACCATTCCTTATACCGTTAATACGATGGATGAGCATCTTGACATGATGATGGTCTGCCACCATTTAGATGCGAAAGTGCCTGAAGATGTGGCGTTCAGCCATTCGAGAATCAGGGCTGCGACCATTGCGGCAGAGGACATACTCCATGATATCGGCGCGATCAGCATGACATCATCGGATTCCCAAGCGATGGGGCGTGTCGGTGAAGTGATCATCCGAACATGGCAGGTAGCCGATAAAATGAAAAAGCAGCGCGGTGCACTTGCCGGTGAAAACAGAAACGACAATGTGCGTGCAAAACGCTACGTTGCCAAATACACAATTAATCCGGCGATTACTCACGGGCTCAGCCATGAAGTCGGCTCGGTGGAAAAAGGGAAGCTCGCAGATCTCGTTCTGTGGGACCCGGTATTTTTCGGCGTAAAACCTGAACTTGTCTTAAAGGGCGGCATGATTGCACGTGCGCAAATGGGGGATCCGAATGCGTCCATCCCGACTCCTGAACCGGTGTTTATGCGCCAAATGTATGCGTCTTACGGAAAAGCCAATCGCTCAACCTCCATTACATTTATGTCTCAAGCAAGCATTGAGCGGGGTGTGGCGGAAAGCTTAGGGTTGGAAAAAAGAATTTCTCCTGTCAAAAATATCAGAAAGCTGAGCAAGCTGGATATGAAATTGAACTCAGCATTGCCGAAGATTGAGGTTGATCCAAAAACTTATCAGGTCTTCGCTGACGGAGAGGAATTGTCTTGCCAGCCTGTCGATTATGTTCCGCTTGGACAAAGATATTTCTTATTCTGACAAGACGCGGCCGGAGTGCATCCGGCCGTTCTATTGACTAAAAACGGTGCACAAGAACCCCGTATTTAGTGTATATTAGATGTTGACAAACGAATCAAATGTAACTATTATAGTTACAACGGTGGTGAAAAACATGATTAACAGCCGTCTTGCTGTTGCCATTCATATTTTATCCCTCATCTCGATGGATGAAAAAACATCTTCAGAAATCATTGCTGACAGTGTCAACACGAATCCGGTAGTCGTGCGAAGAATGATCAGCCTGCTGAAAAAAGCGGATATTCTCACATCACGCGCCGGGGTGCCGGGTGCAAGCCTCAAAAAAGATCCTGCTGATATTTCTCTTTTAGAAGTGTACCGGGCTGTCCAAAAGCAAGAGGAACTCTTTGCGGTTCATGAAAACCCCAATCCGAAATGTCCGGTAGGGAAAAAAATTCAGATCGCTCTGGATGAAACATTTGAAAGTGTGCAAAAAGCGATGGAAAATGAACTGGCAAGCAAGTCATTAAAAGATGTTATGAATCATCTCTTTTAATCAAAAGAGATGACTTCTCACCGCTAACATGTAACTAAAATTGTTACAAATAAGGAGGAAATGAAAAATGAAAATTGGAATTATCGGCGCAAGCGGAAAAGCAGGAAACGAGATTTTGAAAGAAGCGAAAACAAGAGGCCATGAAGTGACTGCCATCGTCCGAAACGCTTCAAAAGTGCAGGATCAGGACATAGCGATTTTGGAGAAAGATGTGTTTGAACTGACTGCAGAAGACATCAAGCCTTTCGATGCGGTTGTAAACGCTTTTGGAGCAGCGCCTGGCCAGGAACACCTTCATGTTGAGGCAGGCAGAGCGCTAATCAGCATCTTAAAGAATGTGAAAAACACAAGATTGCTTGTCGTCGGCGGAGCAGGAAGCCTGTTTGTTGATGAAGCCAAAACAACCCGTTTAATGGATACACCGGAATTCCCGAAAGAATATTTGCCGACTGCATCAAATCAAGGGGAGAACCTGAAAGATTTGCAGCAGACAGACTCCATTTCCTGGACGTTCCTCAGCCCTGCGGCATTTTTTGATCCGGCAGGAAAACGGACGGGTTCTTACCAAAAAGGAAAAGACAATGTCATCGTAAATGCAAAAGGCGACAGCTATATCAGCTATGCAGATTATGCCATTGCCGTATTGGATGAGCTTGAACAACCTGCACACAAAAATGAACGCTTCACAGTGGTAAGCGAAGCGGAATAATAAAAAACCCGGAGCTTCCTCCGGGTTTTTCTCATTAATAAGTGTTGTACGTATCATAATCGCTGAAAAGGCCGTCAGCAATTCCAAGCATTAAGAAGACGAAGAAGGCGATAATCGCAAGAATGGATACAGCAATGCTTACGATTAAATAAATCCCTTGCATCTTTACAAACTTCGCGTAATTCTCCAGCATTAAGTCCTCAGACTGTCCGCTATGGTGTTCAGCCATTTGCCCTGCTTCTTTAGCGGAACGCATCAAAAAGATTCCGGAAATAATTTGCAGTACGCCCGGCACGGCACCGATTAGAAAAAAGAACGCGCCTGAAAGCGCGGTAATTGCGCCCATAATAATAAATAAAATGCCTGTTGCTTTTCCCCATTTCGAAATGCTAATGAGGGTTTTGTTCATGGTTTCAGGATTCATGTACACTGGCTCCCCTTTACAAAAAAATACTCACTTTTCTTTTATACACTATTTGTGAGAAGTTTTGTATATAAAAAATAACATTTTGGGATTGACCCTGACGCTGCGTGATTGTTTACGATAGAAGAAGAGGAGGTGTTATTTATGAAATACCAAGTCAAACAAGTGGCGGACATAGCAGGTGTCAGCATTCGGACGCTTCATCACTATGATGATATTCAGCTTCTGAAACCTTCAGCGCTTACTGACGCAGGGTATCGTTTGTACAGTGATGCAGATCTGGAAAGACTCCAGCAGATTTTATTTTTTAGGGAAATTGGGTTTCGTCTGGATGATATTAAAGAGATGTTGGATCATCCGAATTTTGACCGGAAAGCGGCACTTCAGTCGCAAAAGGATATGTTGATGAAGAAAAAACAAAGAATGGAAGAGATGATTCAAACGGTTGACAGGACGCTTCAATCTATTGAGGGAGGAGAACATATGGATAAGCGGGATTTATTTGCCGGGTTAAGCATGAAAGACATTGAAGAGCACCAGCAGACATACGCTGATGAAGTCAGAAAGCTGTATGGAAGGGAAATTGCAGAAGAAACAGAGAAAAGGACATCTGCATACTCAGCGGACGATTGGCGCGCGATCATGGCTGAATTTGATTCGATTTACAGACAAATTGCGGCACGAATGATACACGGCCCCGATGATACAGAGGTTCAGTCCGCTGTGGGGGCGTTTCGTGATCATATTAGCCAATATCATTACGAATGCACGCTCGACATTTTCAGAGGGCTTGGAGAAGTGTATATCACTGACGAACGATTTACAAATGCAATCAATCAATATGGAGAAGGCCTTGCCGCTTTTTTGCGGGAGGCGATCATCATTTACTGTGACCAACAGGAAAAACCCCGGCTATAAAAGCTGGGGTTCTGGCACATCTTATAAAATCGGCGACAACAAGCGCGAGACGGATTCTTTAATTCGAATCCACAAGGGGCGCTGCAGGTATTCTTCATAGGTGTATTTTCTGGATACGAGCAAATCTTCTTTAAATGTAGAAACCAGTTTTTTCGCAATGGTGATATCGTAAATAAATGCATTAACCTCAAAATTCAGCCTGAAGCTTCGGACATCGATATTCGCTGTGCCGACAGATGCGATTTCGTCATCCACCACGATGGTTTTCGCATGAATAAAGCCATTATCGTAAATATAGACAGTGGCTCCGGCTTTCAGCAGATCGCCGATGTACGAAAGTGTCGCCCAGTATACAAAGGCATGATCAGGCTTGTTCGGGATCATAATATTGACGTCAACCCCCGATAGGCACGCGATCCTCAAAGCATCCAGCAGGCTTGCGTCCGGGATAAAATAAGGCGTTTGAATCAAAATGGAACGCTTGGCATTCGAAATCATTTTAATGTAGCCATTTTTAATCTGTTCCCATTCGGAATCCGGTCCGCTTGTGACAATCTGCATCCCGACGTTGCCTTTTGGGCCGTAATCAGGAAAGTGATTCGGAATATATGTCAGCGTATGGTGATGGGAAGCTTGGTTCCAGTCAAGGATGAAACGCGTCTGGATGGCATGCACGGCCGTCCCCTGGAGCCGGATATGCGTATCACGCCAATAACCAAATTTCGGATTAAGCCCGAGATACTCATCTCCGACGTTAAATCCTCCGACATAACCGATTATTCCGTCTATGATGACAAGCTTGCGGTGGTTCCGGTAATTCAGCCGCAAGTTAATTGGCCTGAGCTTTGAAGGGAAAAAGACCTCCACATGCCCGCCGGCCTCGCGGAGCTCTTTAAAAAACTTTTTTCGCAGCGTTCTGGACCCGAGTTCATCATAAAGCACCCTGACCTGAACGCCTTCTTTCGCTTTTTGGATGAGAGCGTCCCGTAATTTTTTGCCTAATTCATCACCTTTATAAATATAATATTGTAAGTGGATATGATCTTTAGCCTTTGAAATGTCATTCAGCAGCCGCTGAAACTTATCCCGTCCATCTGTAATGACGTCAACTGAATTATCCTCAGTGAACACAGCATGGTTATTCATGATAAGCATATATATTAAATCTTTGTTATCAAAGGTCGCCCGGTTGTTGAACTGAAATTGCTTGTTTTCTAAATCTTCAAGCTGATGCTTCAGCAGCTTTTCAATTCCGATCTTTTTTCGGTCCTCCCATTGAAACAAATGCTTACGCCTGAGATTATGGCCGAATAATAAGTATAAAATAAAGCCTAAAACGGGAATAAAGAAAAGAACAAGCAGCCACGCCCAAGATGCGCTGGCATCGCGCCGTTCTTTAAAAATGACAATGATAGCTAAAAGAATATTCAAAATGAAAAAAAGTGATAAAAGGATGGAAGAAATACTCACTTTGTAACCCCGCTCATTCATATTTATCAAGAAGATTGCCATTAGTATTCCATGATTAACAGCGATCTGATTCCCATTACAAATTATAACACTCACATTTTAAAAGAATAAAGAGCGGCGATCCAGATTCTTCGTGAAAAATACGGGCAGATTTCTTTAAAACCAGCTTGCACCTGCGTTAAAATAAACACATATCATAACGTCCGTGAAGCCTTGCAACAAAATAAAGGGGGAGGATTACATGAACTTTTACAGAGTCGAACAAATGCCGGGGTTCATTAAAACAGAAATGCAAAAAATTCAAAAGGCCGTACAGCCTTTCATGAAAAAAACCGTCATTTACCGTTTTCTTGCTATTCCGCTTGCTGCATTCTCTCTCTTTAATTTAGCTGCTTTTCTATTTCACGCTTCAGCTGACAGGGAGTCCTTGATCAGCGCAGGTATATTCGCCCTTTTGGCGGCGCTTGGGCTGGCATTTTTCAAAGAAGCAGGCTATCAGCATAAACAAATCCAAAAAACGGTTCAGATCTATATGCTGAACAGGATCAAAAAGAGCGAAATCCTTTCAGAAGAGAGAAAAGACTCCTATACGCGACAGATTAAGGAAGAACCGTTTGCGATGCGAAGTTTTGTAGAATTTTTGACTGAGGAAGACAGACGCAAGAAAATGTATTAAATAAGAACTGCACCCGGAATGTTGGGATTTGCCTGACAATCGGGTGTTTTTTTAGACACTAGGGATGTGGGCAGTCGTAATAAAATGCACGGTTTCGGAATGGTCCCGAACTCATGCACCGTTTTTTAGCAAGATATTATTTGTTCTCCGATGGCAACAGCGTTGCTTTGTTGATTTCCTTCACTAGAGATGTCTGATCGATCCATTTGGTCGACACATCCTGATTTATTTTTGAAACGTGTTGGTTTTCTGATAAATAATCTCTTATCCGGCTGAAATAGAGCGGTTCGTTTTTGACATCCAGGTTTCGATATATTTGTTCAAACAACTCTAAGTCTTTAGGTTCATCCAGTGTTAAACGCCAAGATGGATAATGGAGTTCTTCTGGCAGGCTGACTTGATTGATGGAAAATAGGGAAGGGTTGTTTAAAAAATAAAAAGAAAGATATTCTGTATGGGTTAACGGTTTTGGCTGCTGCACAAGCCGCTGAAGGGCTTCAACAGTAATGACATTACCGGAAATTCCTGCTGAACTTGAAAGCTCCTGAGTATAATCTGCACCTTTTTGCAAGTGCCGGTCAATTAAATATTGAAGCACTTCAGGTGAAACCGCTGGACAATCACCTGTCACACGGATAATAATATCGGATTTTGTTAAAGCTGCGGCTTCAAGCATTCTTTCTGCCACATTTTCGGGGGCGCCTCTCACGATTCTGACCTTTCCGTTTAGAGTAAAAGCTTCAAGCGGGTCGTCTTCAGGAAGATTTGACGTTGCCAATACAACTTCATGAACACCAGGGACAGCCAGGCAATTGATTAAACAGCGCTCAACAGATGGTATTCCGTAAATAGGGAGCAGCGCTTTTTTCGGCAAACGAGTCGATTTTAGCCGGCATATCACTGCAATCGCAATTCTTGGACTTTTTATTTCGTTGGGTGTAATTGGCTGGTTTAACGATACATTAGCAGTTGCTACTTGAGGAAAAGCGTCCTCGGCTTGTAAGGGCATTAATGCATTCTCATTTCCGCATCTTTTGTAGCTCGTTTTATCCAGTGTAATGATTTCTCCTTTTTTTATATCCCGGTTGGCTGTTACGCGTAATGATGAATCATGCAAATACTTTCTTTCGGATTCCTTTACTTCAGTTGAACCATCTGCAATTTGGGCCTGCTGGAGCTTTTCCGTCATCACTTTGAATTCGTTCGGCTCTAGTGAAGAATAATAATCAAACCCTTTAGCTGCCCGATGTAGGGTAATATGTTTTTCAATAACAGCTGCCCCTGAGAAGAATGCATAGACAGGGAGATCGGCTGCAAGCGGATGATCTGCGTCAATGTGATCCGCAAATCCAATTTGAACCTTGTATCTTTTTTGTAGATGTTGTATCCGTTTTAGGTTAATATCCTCTAATTTTGTCGGATACCCTTGAAATCCGTGCATGAGAATGAGCTGATTTGCCATATGTTGTTTTACAAGCGACATCATCTGATCGATCTCTTCTTCATACCATCCCCCAACTCCGATGAGCACAGGCTTCTCTGTCATACCGATCGTTTTCATGATTTCTGTGGATTGAAGGATGGTTGTTGGAAGCTTTATGCCATCAATGTCATGCTGCAGATGCAAAAAGAGACCTGCCCCCCATGAATCGAAAATATCCACCCAAATTTCTAATCCAAGTCTTTTTCCATAAGCGACACAATTTTTCCATACATCTTCATTCAAAAACAGCTCGATATATGACTCATAAGCAAAAAAACACGGTGTTGCAATACGGTCATACTTGAACCACTGAAATTTCACACCATCTGCTCCGCTTTCTGCGGCAGCCTTGATGAGTGCTTTGAGGTTCTCCTCTTTTCCTTGATGGGCGTTTGCGATTTCAGCAATGACTTTTACTTTTTCCGAAATGCTGTTACTTTCCAAATGCCCCACTCCTTTATTTTTATTGGGACAATCCTGCAGTGATATGGCAGGTGCCACTTTTGAAAGCTGTTTCTAAAAAAAAGACCAAGTCGTTTTATTAGATTGTATGCTTGCTTAAGAACTTAGTGTTTGCACCTGCCTGCTTTGATTGGCAAATATCCGTCAAATTGAGGTAAAGGGTGAAAAATAGACAAATAAAAAAGCATGGTTCCGCTTTGTCTGGAACACATGCCCGGTACTGTTCAATGGCTTTATTCAAAAACTGGATCATCCTCATAATAATAAGAATCCGGATCCTCATACGTATTGGTGTTTTCAAAAGCAGCAATGCCGATAACCACCAGCACGAAAATGGCCAAAATGATTCCGATCAGGCCAGTGACGATACTGGATGCTGCGTAAAACAGCTGCATTTTAATAAATGTCCCGTAATTCTCAAGCATGCTTTCGCCAGCGGTGCCGCTAAGATTTCCTTCGGCTTCCGCGGCTGCTTTTGCTGAACGCATCAGAAAGACGCCCGAAATAATGAGCAGTACGCCCGGAATGGCGCCGATGACTGTCATTAAGGTAGACAGAGTAACCAGCGATCCCATAATGATCAGCAAAATGCCTGAAATTTTGCCCCACTTGGCAATGTCTGATAGCGACTTGACAGCAGAGGCACTCAGCTGGCGGCCCTCACTTTCTGCAGGTTCAATCTCCTGCTCAGCGGGGCTATTTTCTTCATTATGATTTTCAATCTCGTTTTCATCTTTATCCAGACTAATCATGACAGCTCTCTCCCTAAAATTTTTAAATCATATCTTTTGCCGTCCATTTCGGCAATGCCGGGGAATAGTCCCCATTCTGCAAACCCGTGCTTTTCAAACAGCTTCAGGCTTGGTTTATTATGTCCGAAAATGAAGGCCATAAGTGAGCGGATTCCTAGATCCGGCGCAATGCGGAGCGCTTCCTGAAGCAAATACGATCCAACGCCTTTGCCGCGGCATGCTTCGTCAATGTATATGCTGACCTCCGCTGTTTTATTATAGGCGGGCCTTCCGTAAAATGTTTCAAAGCTGATCCAGGCAGCGACGTTCCCGTTTTCGTCCTCGGCAACATAGAGGGGACGTGCCTCTGTATGGCCCAAAAACCATTCCATCCGGTCTTCAGGAGTTACCGGTTCGGTATCGGCTGTTACCATTCGAGAAGCAATCGTTGAATTATAAATCGCAACAACAGCCTCCAGATCTTTATGTTCAGCAAGACGCAATGTCATGTTCATACGTTTTTGGCACTCCTCTCAAAAAAAGACATATTTTCGTATCAGTCTGCGCAAACTACATCTAAAAAAGTTTTTTTGGATAGGTGTATATATTTTCAGAAAAGTGTTCAGAATGTTGCTGAGGTGATAAACAATGAGAGAGGAAGAAAAGAAAACTTCTCAAGTCAAAAAACTTCAGCAGTTTTTTCGTAAACGCTGGGTGTTCCCTGCAATTTACTTAGTCAGTGCGGCCGTCATTTTAACAGCTGTCCTTTGGTATCAATCTGTATCAAACGATGAAGTGAAGGATCAGTTAGCTGATAACGGCGGAAACTCCGCGTATGACAACAACGACGATGCAGTTGAAGTAGGAAAGTCAATGGAAAATGTCGCAATGCCGGTTGTTGATTCTGAAAACGTTTCTGTTGTGAAAAAGTTCTATGAAACCGATGCCGCAAAAGAAGAAAAAGAAGCAGCACTCGTTACCTATAATAACACGTACAGCCTAAGCAAAGGAATTGACTTAGCTGAGAAAGACGGAAAAGATTTCGATGTTTCTGCTTCTCTGAGCGGTACGGTTGTTAAAGCTGAAAAAGATCCGGTGCTGGGATATGTTGTGGAAGTAGAACATGCCGACGGATTATCAACTGTGTACCAATCTCTTTCTGAAGTAAGTGTTGAGCAAGGTGACAAAGTAAAACAAAACCAAGTGATCGGAAAGTCTGGCAAGAACCTTTACAGCGAAGACAGCGGAAATCACGTACATTTTGAAATCCGTAAAGATGGAGTCGCAATGAACCCGCTGAACTTTATGGACAAGCCGGTTTCTTCTATTGAAAAAGCAGCAGCTGCTGAAGAAAAAGCTGCCACTGAAGAAACAGAAGAATCCATTCAGCAATCTTCCGAGAAAAAGGATGGATCACCTGAAAAAGGAACAGAAGAAAAATCCGGTGAGAAAACGGATGATTCAACTGACAAATCTGGATCTAAAGAAAGCAGCACAACAGAAGACACTGAACAGTCTTAATGTAGAAAACGTCTATCCGTGTGATGGGCGTTTTTTTTCTGTTACTTTTTGCTTTGTTTCACCGTCTATGTAGTTACACATAGGCACGTTCGTTATAAAGGAGGTTATGTCATGAACCGTCTATTGCTCGCGGGTTGGATCTTTTTTATTCTGCTCTCTGTTTGTACGGAAAGCTTCAGCGGCATGGTCGTATCGCAAACGGTGGCTTTTCATTTTCAGCCGCACCCTGATCTGTCTCAATTTTTAGACATGGATTTTACTGAGCTTACTGTACCTGTAGCGTTTATCCAAAAAATCGGGCACGTGTTTTCTTTCTTTGTGCTGACATATTTGCTGTGGAAACAGCGGGGCAGCATAAAATCAGCTGCAGCCGGCTCATTCGCGTTTGCTTTTTTCACAGAAGTTCTTCAGCTCTTCTTCAGCAGGAACGGATGTATTCGGGATGTGCTCATCGATACTGTTGGAATTGTATTGTTTTGTGGTTTATATGTGTTGGCGAAGCGGAGAAAACATGAAATGTACGAAAAATATGAAAGCCGGCTGTCTTAGGTTCAGACGCCGGCTTTTGTTTTTTCTAGAAATTTTGATCAGTTGGTTTTTTCGTCAGTTTATTGATGATGGCTTCATAGATTCTCACAATCAAATCGACGAATGGGCGAAGCAGATCTGAAAATCTAAAGAATAGGAACCCGATAATGATGGCGACAACAAGGCTGCCCAATACATCTACCGGATAGTGATGCCCTACCCAAATTCTCGAAAAGCCTGTCAAAAGCCCGAAAATGACAAGCGGCCAGCCGATTTTGCGGTTTCTGAAAAGCATCGCAATAGAAATCGCTAACGCACCTGTAGTGTGGTCACTCGGAAATGAAGCATCCGCATCATGCGGAATCAGCGTATGCACGGTGTGCGCAACGAACGGGCGCGGTTCGAAATAAACTTGTGTAATCAAAAAGTTGATGACAAGACCCGCAATTCCTGTAAGTCCCGCGTAAAGCACATTTTTTCTGCTTTGCGTGTTCCCGAACAGCCAGATTGCCAATAGGATAAGGGCATAGGCGACAATCGCATATTCCGTTATGAAGACCATAATAGAATCGAGAACTGAATTGTGATGAGATAGTCCATGGATGGCTTTAAAGATTTCGTAATTCAAATAATCACCTTTTACATTTTTAATAATAGACTCATTATACTCATAAAAAGTTTCAAATCAAAAAAGAGTTTGCCAAAATGCGTGATGCTTGAAGAGAATTCGAAGGGGGGACAGTGTTTCTGGGGGTTTTTTCTATGCGTAAAAAAAGAGATCCGGAATTCCGAATCTCTTCAAAACGATTACAGTGCTTCAGGTCCTTCCTCGCCGGTACGGATATTGATTGTATTGCTGATTTCATAGACAAATATTTTACCGTCACCCGGTGATCCCGTTTTCAGAACCCTTTTAGCGGTCTCGGTCACTTGATCAACAGGAACCTTGCTGACTACAATTTCAATTTTTAAACGTTCATATACATTGCTTTCTATTTTTACCCCTCTATAAAGCTCCGTGTGTGCTTTTTGAAGGCCGCAGCCGTGAACATTAGAGAAGGTCAGAGAGGTGACTCCGATTTTTCCGAGTTCCTGCTTCAGCTTTTCAAAATTTGCCGGACGCGTTACAATTTCTACCTTGAACATTTGACCGCTCATAGCGTCACTCCTCACATAGAATCTTGATATGCTTTTTCCCCGTGCATCGTTAAGTCAAGCCCAAGTGATTCTTCTTCCTCGGTTGCGCGAAGGGGAAGGAAGAGGCCTACAATTTTAATAATAACGAAAGTGACAATAAATACAAAAACATAAGTGGCGGCGATGGCTACGATTTGTTTCCAGATTAAGCTTGCATCACCGTAGAATAATCCGTCCGCGCCCGCTGAATTAACAGAGGTTGTCGCGAATAATCCTGTTGCGATCCCGCCCCATGTGCCGCCGATGCCGTGCAGTCCAAAGGCGTCGAGCGCGTCATCGTATCCGAATTTCTTTTTAAGCGAGAATACGCCCCAGAAACAAACCGCTCCGCCAATGATGCCGATAATGATGGAAGCGAAAGGTGTGACAAATCCGGCAGCCGGCGTAATTGCGACAAGTCCGGCGATTGCGCCAGATACCGCTCCGAGCATCGTTGGTTTTTTGTTAATGATCCATTCTACTAAGATCCAGCCGGCAATCCCGGCTGCTGCGGCAGTGTTTGTGTTGATGAAAGCGAACATGGCCACACCATCTAAGGTCAGGGCGCTGCCAACGTTAAAACCGAACCAGCCGAACCAAATCAAAGCCCCTCCTAAGAAGGTGTAAATGAGGTTGTGCGGGGAAGACGCTGTACCGTCTTTCCGTTTACCGAGCACAATAGCGAGAACAAGTCCTGCCACCCCGGAGGAAATATGAACAACGTTGCCGCCGGCGAAATCGAGCGCGCCAAGCTGGCCGATCCAGCCGCCGCCCCATACCCAGTGAGCAACCGGTGTGTAAACCAAAGAAACCCATAAAACCGAGAATAAAAGAAAAGCGCCGAATCGCATCCGTTCTGCGAAAGCCCCGGAAATAATGGCTGTAGTCAGAACAGCGAACGTCATTTGGAACATCATAAATAATGAGTGAGGAATGGTATCGCTGTAATCTCCGGGATCAAATCCGACCCCTTTCAGACCGGCCCACTCCAGTCCGCCAATGATCGAATTGCCTGGTGCGAAGGCAAGTGTATATCCGAACAGCACCCAAACGATGGAAACGATGGCAATAGAAGAAAAACTGTGCATTGCAGTGCTCAGCACATTTTTGCTTTTTACCATTCCTCCATAAAATAACGCTAATCCCGGGGTCATCAGCCACACGAGTAAAGCGCAAAAGAACATAAAAACTGTATCGCCCATTTGCATGTCTCATTCCTCCGTATCTTTCAGAATTATTATATTTCTTCATTATAGAGAAAAAAGAATGATAAAACATTTTCATGTAAGATTTCCTGACATGGTTTTTTAGGGAATGTTATCGAGGGATGTAAAGAATGGAAAATGTCATTTTTACGATATAAGTCTTTATATCTATAAAAGAAGCTGTCCATATGAGCAGAAAAGGGAATTGACAATTATTAGATTATTTCATACTGTATTAAGTGTACTAATCCAATTAATACACATAAGGGGAGGATGCGTTATGAATAAAGGCGGCAGGCTGAGGAGAGCGGTAAGTAAATCGATTCCGATGACGTTCCGATTGTTTTTAGCTTTTAATTTTTTCGTGTACGGCCTGGCGAAAGTGGTAATAGGCCAGTTTGGCGAGGTGACGCCTGAAATCGAGGCAGTTGCTGGGAAGGGGTTTACAATTGCGTGGACATTTTTCGGTTATTCTCATGTTTACGAACTGTTTATAGGTTTCGGCGAAATCGTTGCAGCTGTTTTATTACTGATTCCGCGAACATCTGCATTAGGGGCAGTTGTTTTTATGCCGATTATTGTGAACATCGTCTTGATTAACTATTGTTTTGATATTGGCGTGCAGGATCTTAGCACGATATTAATGGTCATGTGTCTCATCCTGCTATGGGTAGACCGCCGCAAATTCATGGGCATGTTCAGACAGGAGCCGATAAACGGCGGGCAGGTGATGAAGCGATGACACCCCTTATGATTACAGTGCTTGCCGGTCTATTTGTATGCACGACCTGTTACTTTTACATAAAAGAAAAATCATGAGAAAAGCGCTCCTTCTGAGAGTTTCACAAGCATAATAAAAGAACTTAGGCAGCGTGAAGAGTAAAATATGCAATGCGAGAAACACTAACAGCATCAGGAGGAGACGTATGATGAATACACTCAATATTGATTTTCAAAAAACTGCATTGGTTCTCATTGATTTGCAAAAAGGAATTGTGCCGATAGATCAAAGCGGACAGGTTGTCCCAAATACGAAAAAACTCATCGATGAATTTCGGAAACATAACGGATTTATCAGCTTTGTGAATGTAGCCTTCCATGATGGAGCGGATGCGCTGAAGCCGCAAACGGATGAGCCTGCGCAGGGAGGTTCGGGGGAAATGCCTGCGGACTGGGCTGAATTTGTTCCGGAAATCGGTGTGCAGGATGGAGATTACACTGTGACAAAACGGCAGTGGGGCGCATTTTTCGGCACAGATTTAGATTTGCAGCTGAGACGCCGAGGCATTGACACGATTGTATTGTGCGGCATCGCGACGAACATCGGGGTGGAAAGCACAGCACGCGAGGCATTCCAGCTTGGCTATCAGCAGATTTTTATTACAGATGCCATGTCCACGTTCAGTGAGGAAGAGCATGAAGCCACACTGGGCTTTATTTTCCCGAGAATCGGTAAATCGCGGACAACGGAAGAATTTCTAGCACAAGTGAAATGATGATATCGAAAAAAAGCCGTGCTGTTTTTTTGACAGCGGTGGCTTCAGGGACAATGCTGAATCCGCTGAACTCGTCTATGATTTCTCTTGCGCTCCATAGCATCCAGCATGAATTTCATCTGTCGTTTACAACGGTTTCCTGGCTGATTTCCTCGTTTTACCTGGCGAGTGCCGTAGCTCAGCCTGTAACGGGAAAACTCGGTGATTTGATCGGGCGTAAACGCTTGTTTTTATTCGGGCTCATTCTTGTTGCGGTTTCTGCCATCGGGGCACCGTTTGCGCCAACGTTTATGACATTATTGATCATGCGGCTGTTTCAATCGGTAGGGAGCAGTGCGATTTACCCGTCAGGAGTCGGATTGATTCGGAGTCATATTCATGAGCGGCAGGCATCCGCCTTGGCTGTGCTCTCTATTTTTGCGTCTGCCATGACGGCGCTCGGACCGACTGTCGGCGGTTTTTTGATTGTGTGGGGCGGCTGGCCGGCGATCTTTATCGTCAATTTGCCGTTTATTATCCTCAGCTTTTTCTTAGGCATGTATATGTTCCCGAAAGATCAGAAAAAAGGGGCTGGAATCAAAACAATTATTCGGCAGCTCGACATTCTTGGCATTGTTTTATTTGCCGGAGGAATCATTTTGCTTCTATCTTTTCTGCTTTCATTCAGCACGTCGCCGCATGCGGTTGAAGGTGTGCTTGGCGTGCTTCTGCTCGGTGCATTTGTTTGGCGTGAGCTGAAAACGGAAAAGCCGTTCATTGATGTCCGTCTGTTTAAAACACAGCGAAATCTATCAGCTGTGTATGTTCAGTTTATTTTGCTGAATGTTTTCTTCTATTGTTTATTTTTTGGGCTGCCGAGTTATTTTCAGGATGAAATGCATCTTTCTGTTCAAACGAGCGGTCTGTTTATGCTGTTTATGTCTGGCATGAGCATCGTAGTGTCACCTATTACGGGCAAATGGATCGACCGATCAGGCGTCGTCAAGCCGATCTTTGCGGGCGCGCTTCTGATGACGGCTGGAGCCGTGCTCTTAACCATCTTTTTTATCGACGCTCAGGTGATCGGGAAAGGCTTTATCCTGTCAATCTTGGGTATAGGCTACGGACTTGGAAATGTCGCGCTGCAGGCAGCGATGCTGAAAACGAGTCCTTCCAACATGGTAGGAACGACTTCAGGGCTGTTTCAAACCTGCCGTTACTTAGGGTCGATTTTATCTTCGGTGATCCTTGGTATTCTTTTTGGAAAAGAAATCACGGCGGCCCATTTTGATATGATGGGAATCATCATGATCATTGCGGGCGGAGCAAGCCTGTTAATGGCTGTGAGATTTGCTGCATTAATGAAAACTGCATCATGAGAAAAGAGGCAGGCGCTGAGTCTGTCTCTTTTTCTTGTTTAGGCTGTTCAAATAGAAACAGAAAAATTGTATATCATAGCCAATGTTATTGTCTGACTTTTCAGTTATATTAAGTGACATCAAATGTCAGAAAACTGAACATATGACGAAAAACAGATAATATTGAAAGGGGAGCCGGCTATGAAATTAAAAGAGAGCCAGCATCAATCCAACAGACTGAGCAATGAAGATCTGCTGCCTTTGGGACAGGAGAAACGGACGTGGAAAGCAATAAACTTTGCCTCCATTTGGATGGGATGTATACATAATATACCGACCTACGCGACGGTGGGCGGATTAATTGCGATCGGTCTTTCGCCTTGGCAGGTGCTCGCGATTATTATTACGGCATCGCTTATCTTGTTTGGGGCTCTGGCTTTAAACGGCCACGCGGGGACAAAATACGGGCTGCCGTTTCCGGTGATCATCCGTGCTTCTTACGGAATATACGGCGCGAATATCCCAGCGCTTCTAAGGGCGTTTACAGCGATCATGTGGCTTGGCATTCAGACCTTTGCAGGAAGCACGGCGCTGAACATTTTACTTTTAAATATATGGCCGGGCTGGGGAGAAATTGGCGGCGAGTGGAACATCCTCGGCATTCACTTGTCTGGTTTGCTTTCTTTTGTCTTCTTTTGGGCTATTCATTTACTCGTATTGCATCACGGCATGGAATCGATTAAGCGCTTTGAGGTATGGGCAGGCCCTTTAGTGTATTTGGTATTTGGCGGCATGGTATGGTGGGCCGTTGATATTGCCGGAGGACTGGGGCCGATCTATTCTCAGCCAGGAAGGTTCCATACGTTTTCAGAAACGTTCTGGCCGTTTGCTGCCGGAGTTACCGGCATCATCGGCATCTGGGCGACATTGATCTTAAATATACCTGATTTCACGCGGTTTGCAGAAACGCAAAAAGAGCAAATCAAAGGGCAATTTTACGGTTTGCCGGGAACCTTCGCGCTGTTTGCGTTTGCCAGTATTACTGTGACCTCCGGTTCGCAGGTTGCTTTCGGCGAGCCGATTTGGGACGTTGTCGATATTTTGGCGAGGTTTGATAACCCTTATGTCATCGTATTGTCCGTGATTACGCTCTGCATCGCCACGATCTCTGTAAATGTCGCGGCGAACATCGTATCGCCCGCTTATGATATAGCGAATGCCCTGCCGAAATATATTAATTTCAAACGCGGCAGTTTTATCACTGCGTTGCTCGCTTTATTTACGGTTCCGTGGAAGCTGATGGAGAGTGCGACAAGCGTATATGCGTTTCTCGGTTTAATAGGCGGCATGCTTGGTCCGGTGGCAGGCGTGATGATGGCTGATTACTTTATCATTCGCAAACGGGAACTCTCGGTAGATGACCTGTATTCTGAAACAGGGCGGTATGTATATTGTAAAGGCTATAATTACCGTGCGTTTGCAGCCACGATTTTAGGTGCGCTCATCTCGCTGATTGGTATGTATGTTCCTGCATTAAAGAGCTTATACGACATTTCCTGGTTTGTAGGTGTGCTGATTTCATTTCTTTTCTATATTGTTCTGATGCGTGTTCACCCGCCGGCATCATCTGCGATTGAACCGTTTGAATCTAGGCAGGTTCGCCAAGCTGAATAAGATCTATTTCACGCTATATATTCATATTTTTGAAATGGTTTTCCATAAATAGAACATTTATAATTGTTTTAGAAATCTATTCTAAAACGAAATGGGAATCGAATATGAGAAAATTATATTATATTCTTTTGGCGGGTGTTTTAACGTCTGTCATCCTCGCTTTCGTTTTTGATAAGACAAAAGCGAATGAGGAACGATCTGGGGATTGCCTATATGTTTCGCCAAATGGCAGTGATCAAAATGAAGGGACAAAAGAAAAGCCATTTCGTACACTGGCACACGCTTCAGAGGAGGCTGCCCCCGGCACAACTGTCATGATTCGGGGAGGAACGTATCCTGAAACACTTGTTGTAAAGCACAGCGGTACGGACGGAAAGCCTATCACATTCCGAAACTATGAAAATGAAAAAGTCGTGATTAGCGGAGAATCCATTGCGGACGCAGAATATGAAACACCGCTCATTCATATTCACGATAAACACGACATTGCCATCAGCGGTTTAACGATTCAAGATCTTTCTGTTTCATCTGAGGAAGCAACTGCTATGGGGATTTATGTATCAGGCTCCAGCAGTCATATTGCCATTAAGAACAATCATGTCCGGGATATTAAGACAACAGCGGATGAAGGAAATGCCCACGGAATCGCGGTCTATGGAACCGGCAGCATGAAAGACATTCAAATTGAGGACAATACGGTTGAGAATCTGACACTTGGAGCGAGTGAGGCGGTTGTGCTGAACGGGAATATTGACGGCTTCACTATTGCGGGCAATGTGGTCCGCAACAATAACAACATCGGGATTGATCTTATCGGTTATGAGGGAACCGCAGACAAAAACGATTATGTGCGAAACGGTGTCGTAGAAAACAATACAATTTATCAAAACTCGACTTACGGAAACCCAGCTTATGGAGATGATTACTCAGCGGGCGGGATATATGTTGATGGCGGACACAGTATCGATATTAAGAAAAACACAGTTTACGATAACGATATTGGGATTGAAGCAACGTCTGAACACAAAGGGAAATATGCAACTGCTATTCAGATAACAGACAACAAAGTGTACAACAATGCATACACCGGTATTTCAATCGGAGGATATGACAAAAAGCGGGGCGGCACCAGCAATTCTCTGATTGCCCGCAACATTATGTACCGGAATGACACAAAGGGGCTGTATGGCGGACAGCTGCTGCTGCAGTACGATGCGAAAAACAACACAATTGAAAAGAATATATTGACGGCCAGTGATTCTAGATTATTTATCGGAAACGATTTTACAGAAAATGAAGGGAATATTGTCAATCATAACGTGTACCATAAGGAAGCGGATCAAGACGGCATATGGATGTGGAAAAAGAATGAATACGATTCATTTTCATCGTATCGAAAAGCAACCAATAACGATCAGCAATCCATTTATGCCGATCCAATGTATCGTGATGAAGAGTCCTATGACTTTACGTTAGATCCAGATTCACCTGCACAGCCGGTCATTGAATAATATGCCATAAGCGGCGTTCTCTTCCGTTCAACGGAGCAGGACGCCGTTTTTTATATGCAAAAAAAAGACTGCCGGCAATTCCCGGCAGTCTGAGCGTTATTCTGCAATAGACACTTTTCCTTCAGCCTCAACAGGTTTTTTCTGGCTCCATGCATAGAGAAGCAGAGCAATTAGAACGAACAGCCCCGCTGATAAATAAATGGCAGAGAAGCCGGCAGATGCTACAAACAATCCAAAAACATACGATCCTACAGCAATTCCGCTGTCAAAGAAGGTAAAGAACGTTGCCGTTGCAAAACCTGAGCGGTGCGCGGGAGATTTCTGGATCGCCAATGTTTGCATGCAAGGAACGATTGATCCGTATCCGAGACCGATAACCGCTCCTGAAAGAAGGAGCATTAAGCCGCTGTGTGTGAAGGACAGCATGCAGAGCCCCACTGAGAAAATCAAGATAGATGGGTAAATGACAATTCCCGGTCCGACTTTGTCGAACAATTTCCCTGTGAACGGGCGTGCAACCATCATTGTCACCGCAAAGCAAACAAAGAAATATCCGCTGATATTCGAAAGATCAACTGATTTGGCGAATACAGACAAATACGCTGTGACAGTTGAATAACAGAAAGAAATAAATAAACCGACCGTCGCAATCTTAAGTGCGCCTTTTTCAAACATATCCGAGAACGAAAAACGGAATACAGTCGTGCCGCTGTCTTGGTTTTGGGGCACCTTTATCAAGAACGAAACAAGCAAGCCTGCAACCATAAACAGCGCAAAGGCTGTAAAGAATACAGAGAAGCTTACGACCTTCATCAAGTTCAATCCAAGGAAAGGCCCGATTGCCATGGCGAGGTTCATAGACATGGCAAAGTATCCAAGCCCTTCACCGCGGCGTTTGGCCGGAATAATATCCGCTGCAATTGCACCTGTAACAGTCGTTAAAATGCTGAACCAAATTCCTTGGAAGAACCGCAAGCCAAGCAGCAGGTAAAAGTTATGAATCGGCATATACAGAAAAGAAGAAAGGGCGAATAACGCCATTGAGACAATTGCCATTCTTTTCTTCCCGAAACGCTCAACGATGGCTCCGGAGAAAGGCCGTGTAATGATCGCTGACAGAAGGAACAGGCTGATTAAAAGCCCGCCTTGTGATTCTGTGCCGCCAAGCTCTTGAAGCGTATAGATCGGCAGTACAGTTAAAAATGTATAAAAGAACACAAACACAAATAAATTGACAAGCAGGACCATAATAAAATCCTTGGTCCATATCGCATCCGTTTTTTTCAAATGTATGTCACTTCCTTATTTTCATTGTTGTAAAAACATGCGAAATAAATGAGAAAAAGCTTCCTTATCTTCATCCCGGAAATCTGCAAGCAGTTCTTCCTCGAATTTCAGCATTTTCACATTGATTTCTTCGTATTTTTTCTCGGCTTCTTTTGTGAGGACAACAAGTTTTTCCCGTTTGTCTTCACCTTGCCGTCTCTGTACCCAACCGTTTTCCTCCAGACGTTTGATCGTCCGTGTCACAGTCGGCGCTTCCACATTTAAATAGGACCAAATCTCTTTTTGAGTCATTGGTCCGATCGTACGCAAACAATATAAAACTGACCATTGAGATGAATAAAGGCCGAATGGCTCCAGCTGTTCATTGGCTTTCTTGGCAATCAGGCGGGCGCTTTGGTTGATTTGATGAATGAGGTGTCTGTTGACGTAGGTCATTTCGTTCTCCTTCTAAAAAACTTACCTAAGTAACTAATTGCTTTTTTCATTTTACAGGAGCGGTGAATGGATGTAAAGATAAAAATTTAGTGACGCGAAATAGTTGGCTAAAGCCGAAAAAGTTCGTTTCACCCCTTGTCCTTATTGAGTTTTTAGCATATTCCCAACAGAATGCTAATACACTGTTACAAACCTAACAAAGAGAGTGTTTGAGGTGAGGGATCGTGGGCATATTTCACAAACTTACTTTTAAAACCATACAACGAAGAAGCGGCATAATGAATGACTCTTTACAC
>NZ_JAVAXX010000570.1:0-1529 GCF_042709275.1 Bacillus sp. LR_5
ACACCCAAGTCTTGGGATCTCCTGAAACATTTTGCCGATTTAGGCAATAGAGGATGCATCTGTATGCCAAGTCGCATACTATAGCATCGAAGTCCAAGAGAGTGTTTCTTAAACGTGCAGGTGAATATAGTCAAGTTGACTGAAGCGAAGGTCCCCCTCTTTGCTTCAGTTTTTTTGTTTTATCAAAGGATGGAAAATCTGGTTGATCTTTTCCGGGGCTGTATATTAAAATTAAAATATAACGCTTACATCATACATATCGGGGAGGCGCAGGTCATTGAGTCTGGCATTGATGAAAATGTGGTTTGCACTAGGGTCCATGGGTCTGATGTTTCTGGCTGTAGCTTCCATCTATTTAAGCCGCTTTAAGTGCCAAAACCGTTTTTTGAAGATTGCGGTTTCGTCATTCGCTTTCATGTGTATGCTCATATCTGGAATTATTGTGTTTGTTGTGGTATTCAGCGGCCCTGTCAATGAATAAAGCTGTAAAAGGAAGTGCTGTATGGGTAAACTGAAGTGCGCTATGATTTTTGCGGCAGTCGTGTTTTTATCAGGCTGTTTATATCCAAATGAGCGGAAAAGCAGTGTACATGCCATTCCTTATCAGGACCAGCTAAAGCAGGTCCAGTCTGCTATTGATGAATTTCAAAAGGCAAATGGAGGGCTGCTTCCCATTCAAACAAAAGATATGTCGACACCGCTATATCAAAAGTATCCGATAGACTTTAACCGTTTAGCGCCGAGATATATAGCTGAACCCCCGAGCACGGCATATGAAAGCGGGGGAGACTATCAATACGTGCTTGTTGACGTAGAGAACGATCCAACTGTTAAATTGATTGATCTAAGGATGGCTGAAAAAATCCGCGATGTAAAATTGCGTGTCCAAATGTACCGCCAGGAGCATCAATATCCGCCTTACAAGGATGTGCTATCACGTGATTTATTTACACTCGATGAGAAGAAGCTGGGAGATGGAAGCTCTCTTACAGTGACAAGCCCAATCTCAGGGAATTCCTTGCCGCTTATGATTGACGGAGACGGAGAAATATATGCCGATTACCGGACTGAGCTGGCTTCTTTCCTCAAAAAAAGCAAAAAAACGTTTAAACCCGGGTCTGAAATCCAGGATATGATTTGGCAAGAAACCCCCTTTGTCCCCGTGTTTTCTGTGAAATATACGGTAAATGACAAACAGGAACCTGTTTTTTTAGAAAATGATATCAAATAGGAATGAACCTTTCTCCAGTGCATACAAATAGGGAGAAAGGTTTTTTTATACTTTAATAGATTGAGGATGGGAAATTTTCTAAAGATGTCATATTGAAATAGGACAACGTCATACACATATAGTGTCCTGTGTTTGATTGAAAGAGTTTAATAAAATTGATAAGGATAGGAAGTCCGGGAGGGGATCACTTGGAAAAGGTCGATATTTTCAAGGATATCGCTGAACGAACAGGAGGCGATATATACTTAGGAGTCGTAGGTGCTGTCCGTACAGGAAAATCCACGTTCATTAAAAAATT
>NZ_JAVAXX010000571.1:0-1526 GCF_042709275.1 Bacillus sp. LR_5
GTTTGGTCACGAAGCCCTTCCAGCTCTTCTTTTGTAAATAAGTACTTTTCATTACAAAAATGGCATACTGCTTCGGCTTGTCCATCTTCTTCTATCATATCTTGAATTTCTTTTTTGCCTAGTCCTAAAATGGCTGTTTCGAACCGTTCTTTTGAACAAGGGCAATGGAATCTGACAGGCATCGTTTCCAAAATCTCAGGTTTCTCGCCTAGGACTTCTTCTAAAATTTCTTCTGGTGTCAGCCCTTTTTGGATGAGCTTAGAAATCGGCTCTACTTGAGATAGACGCTGTTCAATTTTTGTGATTGTTTCATCATCTGTTCCCGGCATCAGCTGAATAATAAAGCCCCCTGCCGCAAGAATGGTATTGTCAGGATTCACGAGCACACCTACGCCCACTGATGAAGGAACCTGCTCAGATGATACAAGATAGTAAGTGAAATCATCTCCTAATTCTCCTGAAACGATTTCTACTTGTCCTGTGAAGAACTCGCGCAAACCTAAATCTTTTACGACACTTAACGTTCCGTTTGTTCCAACCGCACGTCTGACATCAAGCTTGCCTTGTTCATTTAAATCAAAATGAACTTGCGGGTTAGAGACATAGGCTCTGACTTCTCCTTTGGCATTGGCATCAGCTACAATAGCTCCGATCGGACCTCCGCCCTCGATTTTCACGGTCAGCTTATCATCGCCCTTCAGCATAGCGCCGAGCATGAGTGAAGCTGTCATTGTGCGGCCCAATGCAGCGGATGCTGTCGGCCACGTACCATGGCGTCTCTGCCCCTCATTTACCATATCAGTCGTTCTCGCCGCATAAGCCCGAACTTTTCCGTCATACGCAAGTGCTTTTACTAAATAATCCATTACTAAACCTCCTATACACTTCCTACGCGGTTTCTTTCATAAATCAATTCCAGCCCTTTTAGGGTTAAGAATGGATCAACGATGTCTATACAATCTGATTCGTTCGCAATGAGCGGCGCCAGGCCTCCTGTCGCAATGACCTTTGGTTCCTGTTTTGCCTGCCATTTCATTCGCTTAACGATTCCTTCCACTTGGCCGACATAGCCAAATAAAATCCCAGATTGCATCGCGCTAACAGTGTTTTTTCCGATAATATTGTCGGGCCGGGTGATTTCGATACGCGGAAGCTTTGCTGCACGCGAGTAAAGCGCCTCTGTCGAAATTGTAATCCCAGGGGCAATCGCCCCGCCCATGTATTGTTTGTTTTCATCAATATAGCAGTACGTTGTGGCGGTTCCGAAATCGACAACAATTAATGGATTGCCGTATAAGTGTATCGCAGCGACAGCATTTACGATTCTGTCTGCCCCCACTTCTTTCGGATTGTCATATTTTATATTTAAACCGGTTTTCATACCTGGACCAACAATTTGCGGCTCGATATGAAAGTATTTTGTGCACATTCTTTCTAACGCAAACATGATTGGCGGCACTACTGACGAAATAATAATGCCATCTATCTGTTCAAACATAAGCCCGGAGTGATCAAATAAGGAGCGC
>NZ_JAVAXX010000572.1:0-1496 GCF_042709275.1 Bacillus sp. LR_5
GAAGGAATGTCAAATCATGAAGGGATGATGACATGGGAGACGTGAATTATTTTTTGACATTCGGTGCGGGTTTTTTATCCTTTATTTCGCCTTGCTGCCTGCCGCTTTACCCAGCTTTTTTGTCATATATTACAGGGGTCAGCATG
Source organism: Bacillus sp. LR_5 (assembly GCF_042709275.1). NCBI lineage: Bacteria > Bacillati > Bacillota > Bacilli > Caryophanales > Bacillaceae > Bacillus > Bacillus sp. LR_5. The sequence continues at coordinate 147 of NZ_JAVAXX010000572.1, forward strand.
GACGATGTAAAAACAGAAAAGCTGCTGCTGCAGAAAAGAAGCTTGTTTCATACTTTGTGTTTTCTGCTTGGCTTTTCAGTCATTTTTATTGCTTTAGGCTATGGAACATCTTTTATTGGCAGCCTGTTTAGGGATTATCACGATGCGATTCGGCAAATTGGCGCGTTGCTTATTATTTTGTTCGGTTTCATTACACTCGGTGTGTTCCGGCCTGAGGCTATGATGAAAGAGCGGAGAATCCATTTTAAGCATAAACCAAGCGGGTTTTTAGGGTCGGTCTTAATCGGAATGGCATTTGCAGCTGGATGGACACCATGTACCGGTCCGATATTAGGTGCTGTTATCACACTTGCAGGCACCAATCCGGGCTCAGCAGTGCCATACATGATGTTATATGTACTCGGTTTTGCGGTACCGTTTCTTTTATTGTCTTTTTTTATCACAAAGCTGAAGTGGATAAGGAAGAACCAGCTTTTCATTATGAAAGCTGGCGGCGTTTTGATGATTGTGATTGGTGTGCTGTTATTCTTTAATTGGATGAGCCTGATCATTATTTTACTGTCAGATCTTTTTGGAGGCTTTACTGGTTTTTGAAGGTAAATTACTTTCGTACTACTACTAATCCTTTTGTTTTTGGTACAATAAGACTATTATCTGTGGAAATCGATTGTTGGAGGGGAATATGACAAGAGTTTTAGTTGTAGACGACGCCAAGTTCATGAGAGTGAAAATCAGAGAGATCTTGGAAGAGGCAAATTACATAATCGCAGGCGAAGCGGCGGACGGTGAACAAGCAGCTGACCTGTATAAAAAACTGCGCCCGGACCTTGTGACAATGGATATTACAATGCCGGTGAAAAACGGCATAAAAGCGCTTCGTGATATCTTAACCTTTGATCCTAAAGCGAAGGTCATCATGTGCACCGCCATGCGCCAGCAAAGAATTGTAACGGAAGCAATTGAGCTGGGGGCAAAGGATTTTATTGTTAAGCCGTTTGAGGAAACAAAAGTGCTGGAAGCTGTAAGCCGCGTTATGGGACATTAAAGTCATTTCTTTTCAAAATGGTTTTTTTTATTGTTTTGGAGTATAGTATATAGTATCAACACTCCGAGAAACAAAGGAATGATAAGTATGATGATTATAGTTTCATCGATTATTGCTGTGTTAATGGCTGTAGCTGTGATGGTGGTCAGAATAAAGTCCTCTGACAAGCCCGTTTCACCAAAAAAAATCATTCTCCCGCCGATTTTTATGAGTACGGGAGCGTTAATGTTTTTATTTCCGGTATTTTGGGTAACTGGTGCAGAGTTTTTGGAAGCATTCACTTTAGGTGTGATTTTCTCTATTTT
>NZ_JAVAXX010000573.1:0-1486 GCF_042709275.1 Bacillus sp. LR_5
TATGGAGCTTGTGGTGCTCCCGAATATCAGTAACGAAGCAGACCGGGCCCGAGCGCAGGATGAACTGCCGCAGAGCGCAGCCGGCAAAACCATTATGACTACAGAGCCTAAATTTGTTCCGAATCAGGCGATGTCTGTTCATGTGTCAGACGGACTCGATGTGAATATAAGATTAGTAGATTGTGTAGGTTACACAGTGCCCGGCGCTAAAGGATACGAAGATGAAAACGGGCCGCGGATGATCAATACGCCTTGGTACGAAGAACCGATCCCATTTCATGAGGCTGCTGAAATCGGCACTCGAAAAGTCATTCAAGAACACTCGACCATCGGAGTTGTCATTACGACAGACGGCACCATTGGAGATATCGCCAGAAGTGACTATATAGAGGCTGAAGAAAGAGTCATTGAAGAGCTGAAAGAGGTTGGCAAACCTTTTATTATGGTCATCAACTCAGTCAGGCCGTATCACCCGGAAACGGAAGCCATGCGCCAGGATTTAAGCGAAAAATATGATATCCCGGTATTGGCAATGAGTGTAGAGAGCATGCGGGAATCAGATGTGCTGAGTGTGCTCAGAGAGGCCCTCTACGAGTTTCCGGTGCTAGAAGTGAATGTCAATCTCCCAAGCTGGGTAATGGTGCTGAAAGAAAACCATTGGCTGCGTGAAAGCTATCAGGAGTCCGTGAAGGAAACGGTTAAGGATATTAAACGGCTCCGGGACGTAGACAGGGTTGTCGGCCAATTCAGCGAGTTTGAATTCATTGAAAGTGCCGGATTAGCCGGAATTGAGCTGGGCCAAGGGGTGGCAGAAATTGATTTGTACGCGCCTGATCATCTATATGATCAAATCCTAAAAGAAGTTGTGGGCGTCGAAATCAGAGGAAGAGACCATCTGCTTGAGCTCATGCAAGACTTCGCCCATGCGAAAACAGAATATGATCAAGTGTCTGATGCCTTAAAAATGGTCAAACAGACGGGATACGGCATTGCAGCGCCTGCTTTAGCTGATATGAGTCTCGATGAGCCGGAAATTATAAGGCAGGGCTCGCGATTCGGTGTGAGGCTGAAAGCTGTCGCTCCGTCGATCCATATGATCAAAGTCGATGTCGAAAGCGAATTCGCCCCGATTATCGGAACGGAAAAACAAAGTGAAGAGCTTGTACGCTATTTAATGCAGGACTTTGAGGATGATCCGCTCTCCATCTGGAATTCCGATATCTTCGGAAGGTCGCTGAGCTCAATTGTGAGAGAAGGGATTCAGGCAAAGCTGTCATTAATGCCTGAAAACGCACGGTATAAATTAAAAGAAACATTAGAAAGAATCATAAACGAAGGCTCTGGCGGCTTAATCGCCATCATCCTGTAATACCGGTAGACCTCTTTATAGAATGGGAGGTCTTTTTTCTTTGCTCTTAATAATGGAAAAGGATCAAGGAATAGGATGAAAAAAGGAAAAAAAGGAATATTCGTTCGGTAAATCACC
>NZ_JAVAXX010000574.1:0-1486 GCF_042709275.1 Bacillus sp. LR_5
CATGGAGCTTGTGGTGCTCCCGAATATCAGTAACGAAGCAGACCGGGCCCGTGCGCAGGATGAACTGCCGCAGAGCGCGGCCGGCAAGACGATTATGACTACAGAGCCTAAATTTGTTCCGAATCAGGCGATGTCTGTTCATGTGTCAGACGGACTCGATGTCAATATAAGATTAGTAGATTGTGTAGGTTACACAGTGCCCGGCGCAAAAGGATATGAAGATGAAAACGGGCCGCGGATGATCAACACGCCTTGGTACGAAGAACCGATCCCATTTCATGAGGCTGCTGAAATCGGCACACGAAAAGTCATTCAAGAACACTCGACCATCGGAGTTGTCATTACGACAGACGGCACTATTGGAGATATCGCCAGAAGTGACTATATAGAGGCTGAAGAAAGAGTCATTGAAGAGCTGAAAGAGGTTGGCAAACCCTTTATCATGGTCATCAATTCAGTCAGGCCGTATCACCCGGAAACAGAAGCCATGCGTCAGGATTTAAGCGAAAAATATGATATCCCAGTATTGGCAATGAGCGTGGAAAGCATGCGGGAATCAGATGTGCTGAATGTGCTCAGAGAGGCCCTCTATGAGTTTCCGGTGCTTGAAGTGAATGTCAATCTCCCAAGCTGGGTAATGGTGCTGAAAGAAAACCATTGGCTGCGTGAAAGCTATCAGGAATCCGTAAAGGAAACGGTTAAGGATATTAAGCGTCTCCGGGACGTAGACAGGGTTGTCGGCCAATTCAGCGAGTTTGAGTTCATTGAAAGTGCCGGATTAGCCGGAATCGAGCTTGGCCAAGGGGTGGCTGAAATTGACTTGTATGCGCCGGACCAATTATATGATCAAATCCTGAAAGAAGTGGTTGGCGTTGAAATTAGAGGAAGAGACCATCTGCTTGAGCTCATGCAGGACTTTGCTCATGCGAAAACAGAATATGATCAAGTGTCCGATGCCTTAAAAATGGTCAAACAGACGGGATACGGCATTGCGGCGCCTGCTTTAACTGATATGAGTCTCGATGAGCCGGAAATTATACGGCAGGGCTCACGATTTGGTGTGAGGCTGAAGGCTGTCGCTCCGTCGATCCATATGATCAAAGTAGACGTCGAAAGCGAATTCGCGCCGATTATCGGAACGGAAAAACAAAGCGAAGAGCTTGTGCGCTATTTAATGCAGGACTTTGAGGATGATCCGCTCTCCATCTGGAACTCCGATATCTTCGGAAGGTCACTGAGCTCAATTGTGAGAGAAGGGATTCAGGCAAAGCTGTCATTAATGCCTGAAAATGCACGGTACAAATTAAAAGAAACGTTAGAAAGAATTATAAACGAAGGTTCAGGCGGCTTAATCGCCATCATCCTGTAATACCGGAAGACCTCTTTATAGAATGGGAGGTCTTTTTTCTATGCTCTTAATAATGGAAAAGGATCAAGGAATAGGATGAAAAAAGGAAAAAAAGGAATATTTGTTCGGTAAATCACG
>NZ_JAVAXX010000575.1:0-1482 GCF_042709275.1 Bacillus sp. LR_5
AGGTATCATTATTTATTTTATTGTGAAATATGTAATGAATCGAAATGCGGGCAGCGAAGGAGCAGCCTTCAAAAAAGCGGCGAAACAATCGCGGCGCCGGATGAAAGAACAAAAAGCAAAACACCGCGCCGGACATAAGGGACGTGTCAGCCACCTGCGAAGCGTTCCGAGCGCCAGCAAGCCTAAGCCGATGATTCTCAAGAAAAAAAGCCAGACTCAGCTGACTGTTATAGAAGGGAAAAAAAATAAAAAGAAAAACAGGGCGCTTTTTTAATAGGTCCACTGCTTTAAAAACAGCTCTGTCCGTCTTTTACCTAGCTCAATCAGGGCTAGTTTTTTTTGTTGTGTTAAATGAAAATCAGTGGCCATTACGTCATCGACAGGAAGAAAAATGATATTTTGTTCATAGCGTGACGCAATGTGCCTTGCGTCATGGGCATCCTTCATCGTTTCAAACAGGGCGCCGAACAGTTCAAAAGCGTTGCGGATATTTTTTTTCGGACGCTCTCTTTCACGCGGCGCAAGCGTCACACCGATCACAGGGCGCTTTCTTTCCTTTGAAAACAGCCAGATGGGGAAATTGCTTAACACACCTCCGTCGACAACCGTGGCGGTGCCTGTGTCCGTTTTTAATTTTATCGGTTCAAAAAAATACGGAATGCTGCAGCTCATTCTGACCGCTCTGGCAACCGGGAACATATCGGGATTTAACCCGTAACGGGCCAAATCGTCCGGCAAAACAATCATGGTGCCGTTTGTCAGATCAGAAGCAATAAGGCGCAGAGACCCTTTCTGCAAATCGCCGAAAACCCTTATGCCTTTCGCTCTTAACAGATCAGCAATCCATTCTTCTATCGTATCGCCTTTGTATAAGCCAAGACGCCAGTAGATGGACACCCACTGGAGCATTTTTAAGGGGAGAAAAGAGTACCTTTGATCCAGCAATTTCTCTCCGTCCACTTCTTCAATTAAAGCGTGGATTTCCTTACTGGTGTAACCTGACGCAATGAAAGCGGCAATAATGGCGCCCGCGCTTGTACCCGCAACCCTTTTAAAGCGGAAGCCTTTTTCCTCAAGCGCTTCATAAGCGCCTGCAAGCGCAATGCCTTTTACTCCTCCGCCGGAAAACACACCGTCAATATACATCTCATTCCCTCCCCCTCCATCCGATCGTTTATTACCATTTTAAGAAAACACGCGAAGAAATAGACCAACTAATGACGGGTGGCGTCAGCGTATCAAAAAAGACGGCCTCCTTCGAGACCGCCTTTTTACTGATTATGATGTTCTGTTTTCTTTTGGATTGATTTCAGATCTTTTTTACGGGCATCATCTTCTTCAAAATATTGTACAAGATCCCCGATGCGATCAATACTGTTCCAGCTTAAATGATGTTCGATTCCTTCGACATCGTTATATATTTTCTCTTCATCAACACCAATGATTCTTAAAAACTGCTCAAGCAATTCATGCCTGTATACC
>NZ_JAVAXX010000576.1:0-1477 GCF_042709275.1 Bacillus sp. LR_5
CAGCAGTTTTTTTTCGTTAAAAAACATGGAAAAACATAACGTTTATTCTATGCACAGATCATATGAAGGTGTATACTATTCTCTGAAAGGGAGCATGTGAGAAACAGAAGATTCTAGGAGGTTAACTCAAATGGCAGCCGATCGAAACACCGGTCATACAGAAGAGGACAAACTTGATGTATTAAAATCAACCCAAACCGTAATACATAAGGCTCTGGAAAAATTGGGATATCCTGAAGAAGTGTACGAACTGTTAAAGGAGCCGATGAGATTATTAACGGTAAAAATACCTGTTCGTATGGACGACGGTTCAGTAAAGATTTTTACAGGTTATCGTGCGCAGCACAATGACTCTGTCGGTCCGACGAAAGGCGGGATACGTTTTCACCCGAACGTAACAGAAAAAGAGGTGAAGGCGCTTTCTATTTGGATGAGTTTAAAATGCGGCATAATTGATCTTCCATATGGCGGTGGTAAAGGCGGAATTGTTTGTGATCCAAGGGATATGTCGTTTAGAGAGCTGGAGCGTCTGAGCAGAGGGTATGTCAGAGCGATCAGCCAAATTGTCGGCCCGACAAAAGACGTGCCGGCACCGGATGTATTTACAAACTCACAAATCATGGCTTGGATGATGGATGAGTATTCAAGAATTGATGAATTTAATTCGCCTGGATTTATTACAGGCAAACCGCTTGTGCTTGGCGGATCTCACGGGAGAGAATCTGCGACAGCAAAAGGTGTTACCATCTGTATTAAAGAAGCGGCTAAGAAGAGAGGCATCGATATTAAAGGTGCGCGTGTCGTTGTCCAAGGCTTCGGAAACGCGGGAAGCTATTTGGCAAAATTTATGCATGATGCGGGGGCAAAAGTTGTCGGCATCTCAGATGCGTATGGCGGACTTTATGATCCGGAAGGCCTTGATATCGATTATTTACTCGACCGACGCGACAGCTTCGGTACCGTAACAAAGCTTTTCAACGATACCATTACCAACCAAGAGCTGCTGGAGCTGGATTGTGATATTCTCGTTCCTGCTGCGATTGAAAATCAAATTACAGAAGAAAATGCCCATAATATCCGGGCTAAAATTGTCGTTGAAGCAGCGAACGGACCAACAACGCTTGAAGGAACAAAAATTCTTTCAGACCGGGACATTCTGCTTGTACCAGACGTGCTGGCAAGTGCCGGTGGCGTAACAGTTTCTTATTTTGAATGGGTTCAGAATAACCAAGGCTTCTACTGGAGTGAAGAAGAGGTAGAAGAAAAATTAGAAAAAATGATGGTCAAATCATTTAACAATATTTATGAAATGGCTAACAACCGAAGAATTGACATGAGGCTCGCTGCATATATGGTCGGCGTTCGCAAAATGGCTGAAGCTTCGCGTTTTAGAGGCTGGATATAAGTTGATGATTTGCATAAAAATAAAAAATCTCCTATGATAAAATAGGAGATTTTTTTATTCGGAAATAGAAAA
>NZ_JAVAXX010000577.1:0-1469 GCF_042709275.1 Bacillus sp. LR_5
ATCAACTAACTGTGACTGCAACATCTGTTAAAGGATATAGTGGTTACGCTGCAATGAAATATGCAGAAAAATATGCCTTAAAACCAAATAAAAACTATAAATATTATAAAGACAAAGATTGTACTAACTTTGTTTCCCAAGCATTAAGAGCTGGAAGAATGCCGTACTTTAAAGAATGGAAACCCTATACGGATGCTTGGGTTAATGCAGGAGCCTTTAGATCATACATTTTAAAAGCTGGCGGAATAAAAATGAAGACTGTTTCTGATACATATTCAAATGTAAAGCTTGGAGATGTATATCACTATGATTACCATAATAAAATAGGTCTTCGCTATGCTGATGGTTGGATGGATCATACGGCTATCGTAACGAGCCGAGCAAATATGAAACTTTATGTAAGTTATCATTCTACCAATAGACTTAATGTTCCTCGAGAATATGTTACTTCTAAGGAAGGCGGAAAACGGTATGTTTCTAGTATTCGCAATTAATAAATTGATACTAAATCGTTGATCATGCCTTCCGCTACTTAATAAGCTGTTGGGAAAGCAATCCCCTGATCTAGAGTGGTTCAGGGGATTTTTGTAATTTAAACGTGTTCCAACGCTCAGAAATTCCGTTCATTTGTTTTCCCTCTTCTCTCAATACATCAATATCTTTAAAGTAAACCGCAGCCGTAAATGAAATGATTGCCCCGATCAAAGCAAGGTTCGCTTTCATGTCCGGCCTGTAATCGTGTTGGAAATATATCCAGAATCAACACCCCATCAGCAGAAACAATATTCTAAGTGCCATCCAATCCCTCTAACTCAAATTACTAACAAAAAACACCTTGGATATTTTTGTATTCCATTTAATAATAAAGTTGTATTTTAAAAAAAGAAGTGCTTAAAATGAAATTGAAAAAAGCTTTAACTGGTTTTGCATTATCCCTTGCTTTACTCGTTTCTGTTGCTCCTGCTTTTGCTACAAGCCTTGCAAACCATAGCACAAATCACGAATCAGTATCACCCCAAGCAATTTATTAAGATTATTATAAAGGGGCTGATTCTAGAGCAGAATTTAAAAATACAATTGATGTTTTCAGTACAAAATTTTATTTAAAAGATGCATGGCTGAAGTGACGGTCTTGGACTGGCTATTATCAATGAAGATTTAACAGAAATCCGATCTTTCGTTTGTTACTATTGAACTAATCAAGTAAGTTTGGAGGTAGTTTTTGGACTGCGGTCAATTAATTTCGCCAACAGTTTGCCAACAACTCGCGAATTTGATAAACCGGCTTTATTAAAGCAAAATAAAAAACCCTTGCGTAGCAAGGGTTTAAGCTATGATTCCGACTGGGCTCGAACCAGCGACCTCTACCCTGTCAAGGTAGCGCTCTCCCAGCTGAGCTACGGAATCATGATATGTATGTGTTGCTGGGTATGTTGTTGTCTTTCTGACAAGTTCTATTATATAACCTT
>NZ_JAVAXX010000578.1:0-1467 GCF_042709275.1 Bacillus sp. LR_5
AAAACTCATGCGGAAAAACAACCTTCATACCGTATGCGAAGAAGCAAAGTGTCCGAATATTCATGAATGCTGGGCGGTCAGACGTACAGCGACATTTATGATTTTAGGTTCTGTTTGTACAAGAGCATGCCGTTTCTGTGCTGTCAAAACAGGCCTTCCAACTGAGCTTGATCTGCAAGAGCCGGAACGCGTAGCGGATTCAGTCGCGCTTATGAATTTGAAACACGCGGTCATTACGGCTGTTGCGCGTGACGATCAGAAAGATGGCGGGGCAGGCATTTTCGCGGAAACGGTCCGTGCGATCCGCAGAAAAAGCCCGTTCACAACAATTGAGGTGCTGCCGTCTGATATGGGCGGAAACTACGATAACCTAAAAACCTTAATGGATACACGCCCAGACATCCTGAATCACAATATCGAAACGGTTCGCCGCCTGACGCCAAGAGTCCGTGCGCGTGCGACGTACGACCGTTCATTGGAATTTTTGCGCCGTGCGAAGGAAATGCAGCCTGACATTCCGACAAAATCAAGTATCATGATCGGGCTCGGCGAAACAAAAGAAGAGATTATTGAAGTAATGGACGACCTTTTGGCGAACAACGTGGATATTATGGCAATCGGCCAATATCTGCAGCCGACGAAGAAACACTTGAAAGTCCAAAAATACTACCATCCTGATGAATTTGCAGAATTAAAAGAAATCGCGATGCAAAAAGGCTTCAGCCATTGTGAAGCCGGTCCGCTTGTCCGTTCCTCTTACCATGCGGATGAACAAGTAAACGAAGCATCTAAAAAGCGTCAAGCCCAAGCATAATGCCAAAACGCCAGATCATCTGGCGTTTTTGTCATTCCTATCGATTTTCATGTCCTGACGCGTTTCTCCATTGGCATTTTCATTCTCTGAGACAGGGCTTCCTTGCGGGGAGGTTTTCATTTCTTGAATCGTCCCCGACATGATCTCTCTGATATCCCTTGAACCAGAGCCGAGATTGCTGTAATTTTCGACGGACTGCATATGGTTTGGATTATCGGAAATATACACGTGATAGTATCGCGGTATCACGGAAGCCGCTGTTTTTTTCACCTGATCGGCGGTCAGCTCCCGGTTTTTAGAATCGGTTTTGTATACGACAAGCGCTTCTCGGTCAGTCACCAATGTCGCAGCATCTTGAATATGGGGAAGCTGAACCGTTAAACTTGATATCATGTGAGCGGTTTCTTCCCGGTTCATCACCGGCGTTTTCTGCTGGTCTCCGTCAAATTGTTCTTTTTGATAGCGGACATAGCCAAATTGTTCGTTCTCATTATGCCTGTTAAAAGCCTCGTTGCGGTCCGACACATGAATGGGTTTGGTTTGATTCTGCGTCTGATTCCGGACATTTTGGGCATTATCCAATCCTGCGCCTCCGCACCCGGATAAAAGTCCGGTCAACAGGCAGAGGCTGACAGCGGTTCGTTTCATTTATC
>NZ_JAVAXX010000579.1:0-1446 GCF_042709275.1 Bacillus sp. LR_5
GCATTGTTATCCCTGTATATAATTCAGAAGATCTTATTTCCGAATGTCTTGACAGCTTAGTTAATCAAACGATGCCAAAAGAGGATTATGAGATTATATGTGTTGATGATAAATCTACGGATTCATCTTTAGACATTTTGAATCAATATAAAAAGAAATATGAAAATGTTGTTGTTATTGAAAGAACAGTAAATTCAGGCGGTCCAGGTGCTCCGCGGAATGATGCTATAAAAATTGCCAAGGGTGAATACATTCTATTTGTTGATTCCCATGACTATATAGGCAATGAAGCATTGTTAAGATGGTACAATTTCTCAAAAGAGAATCAATCAGATATTACATTAGGAAAGTTAAAAGGGATAAACGGCAGAGGTGTTCCCAAATCAATGTTTAAGGAAACGAACCCGGATGTTGATTTGGTTGATTCCAAAATTGTTTTTACATTGGGACCCCAAAAACTGTTTAAAGCCTCACTTTTAAAAGAAAATAAAATTACCTTCCCTACTCACATAAAAGCAGCGGAAGATCAAGTCTTCACTATGAACGCTTATTTGAAAGCAAAGAAGATTTCTGTTTCAGCTGACTATGATTATTACTATCTGGTCAAAAGAGACGGTGAACATATGAGTGTTGCATATGTTCCTCCAGAGAACTTCTATGGAGCGATGGAAGATATTGTCTCTGCTATCAAGGCAAGTGACCTTGAAGAAGCCAGAAAAATTAAGCTGATGGCAGTATTTTTAAACAGGCATTTTGATTTTTCTCGGACAAAAAATGTCACGATTAAAATGAAAACCGATGAAGAAAGAGCTGAATGGTTTAGATATTTGTCATCATTTATTCATGCAGTGCCTGAAGAGGCTGATCAATTTGTACTTCCGCATATCAAATTGCGGCTGCTGTTTATTCGGAATAATGATTTGCGAGGATTAACCCAGTATGAGCGGGAGGAACAAGACATTAAAAAGTTCTGTACTGTTAATAACGGGGAGTTAATTGCACGTTATCCGAGCTTAGAACGGTATCCAATTTCTGAAGAGTTATTAAAAGTAAATTATAAAAATAAGCTTGAGCATTATCTGCAGAATATTGAGTTTAGCGATCACAGCCTCAGCATTCAAGGAACCATTAAACACAAATTGTTGGATGATGAAAAGAATAAAAATCAATCTCTGACAGGAGTATTTGTTCATCGTGATACAAAGGCGGAAAAATACATTGCGCCGGCTTCATATAAAAATTCAACTTTTACATTTGAGTGCAAGTTTGATGAACTGGCTTCTGCTGAAGAAGATTTAGGTGTTTGGGATTTCTTTATTGAATCGTCAATAGACGGCTACAAATTAAGGGCAAGAATAGGAAACAAGCGTGCCGCGTACAAGTATTCCACAAAAACGATGTATTTAGGGCATAACGCTTTGTTTGTCTACAGCGCCAGACCATACT
>NZ_JAVAXX010000058.1:0-28919 GCF_042709275.1 Bacillus sp. LR_5
GGCGCTTAAAGGACCTTCTATCATGCCTGGCGGACAAAAAGAAGCACATGAGCTTGTAAAACCGATTCTTGAAGCCATTTCTGCAAAAGTTGACGGAGAACCTTGTACGACATATATCGGGCCGGACGGCGCCGGCCATTACGTAAAAATGGTGCACAACGGAATTGAATACGGAGATATGCAGCTGATCTCTGAATCATATTTCATTCTGAAACAGGTGCTGGGCCTTTCTGCTGATGAGCTTCATGAAGTTTTCGCTGAATGGAATAAAGGTGAGCTTGATAGCTACCTGATTGAGATTACGGCTGACATCTTCACAAAAAAAGACGAAGAGACAGGCAAACCGCTTGTTGATGTGATTCTTGATAAAGCAGGCCAAAAAGGAACAGGAAAATGGACAAGCCAAAGCGCACTTGACTTAGGCGTTCCGCTTCCGATTATTACTGAATCTGTATTCGCACGCTTTATCTCAGCTATGAAGGAAGAGCGTGTAAAAGCGAGCGGACTTCTTTCAGGACCAGAAGTGAAGCCTGTTACAGAAAATAAAGAAGAGCTGATTGAAGCGGTCAGAAAAGCGTTGTTCATGAGTAAAATCTGTTCATACGCGCAAGGATTTGCCCAAATGAAAGCTGCTTCTGAAGAATACAACTGGGATCTGAAATATGGTGAAATCGCTATGATCTTCCGCGGTGGCTGCATCATTCGTGCGGCATTCCTTCAGAAGATCAAAGAAGCTTACGATCGCGAGCCTGAGCTTGACAACCTGCTTCTTGACAGCTATTTCAAGAATATTGTAGAAAGCTACCAAGGAGCGCTTCGCCAAGTGATTTCACTTGCAGTTGCCCAAGGTGTGCCGGTGCCATCATTCTCAAGCGCATTAGCCTACTATGACAGCTACCGCACAGCCGTACTGCCTGCAAACTTAATCCAAGCACAGCGCGACTACTTTGGCGCTCATACTTATGAGCGTACTGACAAAGAAGGCATCTTCCATACTGAATGGATGAAGTAATCAATAGAAACCCCCGAAGCTCTAGAGCTTTGGGGGGTTTTGTTATTAAAAAGATTGTTATACCTTTGTGGCAACTGCAAAAAAGCCGAAAATGCTTACAAGCATTTTCGGCTTTTTTCTTCTTATTATATATTCCACCAGTGTAAGCCGTCTTTCGCCAAAAGATCATCAGATTCTTTCGGTCCCATTGAGCCTGATTCGTAGTTAGGAGATAAGGTTTTGTTTGCTGCCCATGTTTCAGAAATAGAGTCGACAAAGCTCCAAGAAAGGGCAACTTCATCCCAGTGTGCAAAGTTTGTTGCATCGCCAAGAAGACAGTCGTGAATTAGTTTTTCATATGCTTCAGGGGTGTTCAACTCGTCATTGCAATTGCTGCAATAATCGAGTTTGATTGGCTGTGCGTGTGCTGCTCCGCCAAGCTTTTTAGCATTTAAGTAAAGCGTAATGCCTTCGTCAGGCTGAATATGAATGACAAGCAAGTTCGGATTCATGTTGTTTTCATTACCGTAGTACAGGTTCATCGGAATGTCCTTAAATTGAACGACAATTTTTGTGGACTTTTCTTTCATTCGTTTTCCGGTTCTGATGTAGAATGGAACACCAGCCCATCTGAAGTTGTCGATCAAGAGCTTGCCGGCAACAAAGGTTTCTGTATTGGAGTCAGGAGCGACATTATCTTCATCTGTATAAGCAGGAACCGGTACACCGTCAATTTCACCAGCTTGATATTGTCCGCGCACAAAGTATTCATCCACTTCGTCTTTTGCAATAGGACGCAGTGCTCTCAGAACCTTCACTTTTTCGCTGCGGATTTCTTCTGTGTTCAATTTGATAGGCGGCTCCATTGCAAGAAGGGCAACCATCTGCATAATATGGTTTTGCACCATGTCGCGAAGGGCGCCTGATTTTTCGTAATATCTTGCGCGGTCTTCAACGCCTAGTGATTCGCTAGATGTGATTTGAATGTTTGAAATGTAGCGGTTTGTCCAAAGCGGTTCGAAAATCGCATTGGCAAATCGAATCACTTCAATGTTCTGAACCATTTGTTTGCCTAGATAATGGTCGATTCTGTAAATTTGATCTTCCGTAAATGCTTCGCGGATTTCTTTATTCAATGCCTGTGCGCTTGGCAGATCATGGCCGAACGGTTTTTCGATGACAAGGCGGGACCAGCCGGTTGTAGCTGTTACACCCTCTGATTTTAATGTTTTTGCAATCGTTCCGAAGAATTCAGGAGCCATTGCCAAGTAGAACATTCTGTTGTTAGGAATTTGATATGTATCTTCCAGCTGGTTAAGCAATACGTTTAGCTCTTGATAAGAACCAGGGTTTGTCACGTCAAACGGGTGATAGTAAAAATGAGACGTGAAATCATCTATATGCTTATCTGCAGATGAGGAAATGGATGTTTTAACAGTTTGGCGAAGATCCTCATTAGACCAAGGTCTTCTTCCAACTCCTACCACTGCAAACTCTTCTCCGATTTGTCCGTTTTGATATAAACGGTGAATAGACGGATACAATTTTCGTTTTGCTAAATCTCCAGTTGCACCGAATATGACAATTACTGCTTTTGGTTGTTGGTTTGTTTTCACTAAAAGTACCTCACTTTATTCGAAGCTTTATTTTAGTACACCCCGTATATTTCCTTCATTTTAAATCTAAAATTCAACGAAAGCAAACATTTAAGCCCTTTTTTAAGCAGAATGCTGAAAAAATGTTTCTAGCACGAAAGGATTGTTCTTTTCAGAGGCAAGATTCACATTTTCCGCTTGATCCTGTATTCTTGTAGGTATCTGGTTCTAGTAGGAGGAAGGAAACGTGGAATTACTTTTTTTAGGGACGGGAGCCGGCATCCCCGCCAAGGCGAGAAATGTAACGTCGGTGGCATTAAAATTGCTTGAAGAAAGGCGTTCGGTATGGCTTTTTGACTGCGGGGAAGCCACACAGCATCAAATTTTACATACAACGATTAAACCTCGTAAAATAGAGAAAATCTTTATTACACACATGCACGGCGATCATGTATACGGACTTCCGGGGCTTCTGGGGAGCCGTTCCTTTCAAGGCGGAGAGGACGAGCTGACAGTGTACGGACCTAAAGGGATCAAGGCGTTTATTGAAACAAGCCTTGCCGTCACGAAAACCCATTTGACATATCCGCTTGCGATCCAGGAAATTGAAGAAGGAATCGTGTTTGAGGACGATCAGTTTATTGTCACAGCGGTATCTGTTATTCATGGAGTGGAAGCCTTCGGGTACCGTGTGCAGGAAAAAGACGTACCGGGTTCCTTGAAGGCTGACGTATTAAAAGAAATGAACATCCCGCCCGGACCTGTATATCAGAAAATCAAAAAAGGCGAAACGGTAACGCTTGAAGACGGACGAATCATCAATGGGAATGATTTTCTGGAGCCTCCTAAAAAGGGAAGATCTGTTGTGTTCTCCGGTGATACGAGAGTAAGTGACAAACTAAAAGAGCTTGCGAGGGATTGTGATGTGCTTGTTCATGAAGCAACCTTTGCTAAGGAAGACCGTAAACTTGCTTATGATTATTATCACAGTACAACGGAACAAGCGGCTGTAACAGCGAAAGAAGCAAGAGCGAAGCAGCTCATTTTAACCCATATCAGCGCAAGATATCAGGGAGATGCTTCTTTGGAGCTTCAAAAAGAAGCGGTTGACGTTTTCCCCAATAGCGTGGCGGCATATGATTTCTTAGAGGTAAACGTCCCGCGAGGCTGAAGGCGGAGCTCTTATTTGACAATTTGTGATGACGTTGTATAATAAAACGTAATCATTACGCTTTATAAGGAGATGTTAATTATGAGAGTAAATGTTACTTTAGCCTGCACTGAAACGGGAGACCGAAATTACATCACAACAAAAAATAAACGCACCAATCCAGACCGTTTGGAGCTGAAAAAATATTCACCGCGTTTAAAGAAATATACCCTTCACCGTGAAACAAAATAATATAAAAGACCGGGAATCCCTTACGGCCCGGTCTTTTTTTACGTTAATTGACTGCCTGGTAAAGAGGAGCGGCCTGCTGGCACGCTGCGCACCATACGTCATAAATAGCCAAGTGAACGATATGAGGTTCATCATGATGGATGTTGTGGGAGCTGTTTTTAGCTTGAATCCAGCCGCTTTGGTTAGATAGAGACAATATGCTGCTGTGCAAGTTTTGCCACTCCTGTTCAGCAGCGAATTTCTCAGTCCGTTCTCCTGATGACAACACAAGAAGAGGCATGTTTCCTAAGTGGACTTGCCGCTTTTTGAGCTCCTGCAGACTTTTTGAAAACTCTGCATGTGTGCCCTCAAGCATCATCTTTCTCGTATGTGATTTGTGCATTTCTTCGGGTATAAAGGTAAAGCTGGCGCAATCGCCTAAAGCTGGGTCAAGAAGGACCATGCCGATAATATCATGCTTGTTTTTGCAGGCCCATAAACCGGTGATGACAGCTCCGTATGAGTGTGAAACAGCCAAATAAGGAGGTTTTACATCAGCTGCTTTAAGCAAACTCTCCAATTCTTTCACTTGTTGATCAGCTGTTCGTTTAGCTCTGCTTTGCCCGCTTTTTCCTATGCCTGCCCGATCATATGTGAAAATGCCAAATTCATCATCAATGTCCGCCATTAATGGTTTCCACGTCTCAGAAGAAGTACCATAGCCGGCCTCAAAGACAATCGTTACACCGCTTGATCCTTTCCGGTGCTGTGTATGAAACGCACATCCGTCAATTGTATATGTCTTTTCCATCCAAGCTGATTTCATTGGAGTCATCTCCTCTAATTGGTTCTACTAGGGAGACGGAGAACCTTAGCCGATCGTTTCTCTAAAAATAAAAAAAGAGATATCCTCTACAGGATATCTCTTATGGGCATTACCAGCCTCTTTCGTATTGAACAGGGGCCGGAATCTCTGTATTGAGCTGTTTCGCAGCAGTTCTTGCAAAGAATGGATCCCGCAAAAGCTCTCTGCCGATAAAGATGAGGTCGGCACGTCCGTTTTGCAGAATTTCTTCAGCCATTGAACCGTCTGTAATCATGCCGACGGCACCAGTAGCCATGTCCGCCTGTTCACGGATTTTCTCAGCGAAGCTGACCTGATAGCCAGGGAATACGTTAATGTCTGCGTGAACAAGGGCGCCTGAGCTGCAGTCAATTAAGTCAACACCCTGCTCCTTCATCCATTTTGCAAAACCGATGTGATCGGCAATGTCTAAGCCTTTATCAGTGTAGTCAGAAGCAGATACACGGACAAATAAAGGACCGTCCCATACTTGTTTGACTTCATCAATGATCTCTCTCAAGAAACGATAGCGGTTTTCAGGTGAGCCGCCATATTCATCTGTTCGATGGTTGGAAAGCGGAGACAAAAATTCATGAATTAAATATCCGTGCGCCGCATGAATTTCAATCACATCAAAGCCGGCTTCTTTTGCGCGGGCAGCCGCTTGCTTGAACTCCTGGACCGTTTCTTTTACTTTTTCTGCTGACATTTCTACAGGTGTTGCTGATTGTTCGTCAAACGCAATCGCCGATGGAGCGAAGATATCTCCTTCAAGCTCAGCTTTACGTCCGGCATGGGCAAGCTGAATGCCGATTTTTGAACCTTGTTCTTTGACCTGCTCAGTCAGTTTTGCAAAGCCTTCAATATGCTCGTCGCTCCAAATGCCTAAGTCTTGGTCAGTGATTCGTCCTTGAGGGTTAACCGCTGACGCCTCTACAATAATCAGTCCGACCTGGCCGATTGCGCGCGATATGTAATGTGCCATGTGGAACGGTGTTAATTTTCCGTCCTTTTCATGAGAAGAATACATGCACATTGGCGACATGACAATGCGGTTTTTTAACGTCATATCTTTAATTGTAATAGGTGTAAATAATTTTCTGGCCATTTCTTTCGCCTCCCGTAAGGTTTTTAGAGATTGATTATATCAAGTCATTTCTTTCCCGTCATATAAACTGCTCAAATGAACCGCTTTTGTCAAACATTTCTGTATAATAGACGAGAAATCAGTTTATTTTTCAGTATAGAAGCATTTTTATTCATAGGAGGGGCGGAATCAATGAATTGGCAGACGAAGGACGAATTGCTGGCACTTTTAACTTCTCTTGTGCAATACGAAAGCATCACCGGTTCAAAGGGCGAGG
Source organism: Bacillus sp. LR_5 (assembly GCF_042709275.1). Lineage (NCBI taxonomy): Bacteria > Bacillati > Bacillota > Bacilli > Caryophanales > Bacillaceae > Bacillus > Bacillus sp. LR_5. The sequence continues at coordinate 6,176 of NZ_JAVAXX010000058.1, forward strand.
CAGCGCTTGCAGAGTATCTTTATTTTATTTTGAAGGACAAGCCCTATTTTCAAAAGCACCCTGATGATGTAACACTTCATCCGATGGACGATGGCAGATCTTTTCTTACGGCTCTAGTCAAAAAGAAGAATGTCAAAAAGACAGTGCTTCTGCTGAGTCATTTTGATGTCGTTGACATAGAAGATTACGGCGAATTTAAACATATGGCTTGCAAGCCTGCTGAGCTTTTGAGCTCCTTTTTAGAGAAAAAAGAGCTGCTCCCGGAACGTGTGAGAAGAGATGCCGAAAGCGGAGACTGGCTGTTCGGAAGAGGGACGATGGATATGAAAGCGGGGCTTTGTGTTCAACTGTCGATGCTGGAGAGGGCAATGAACGGGCATTTTGAGGGCAATCTGCTGTTGATAACGGTTCCGGACGAGGAAGTGAATTCAAGAGGCATGATTGAAGCGGTTCCTGCATTGAAGGAAATGGAGAAAAAGCATGATATCACATTAACCGCTTGCCTGAATGCCGAACCGATGTTTGAAAAATTTCCCGGCGATCAGCAGCAATATTTTTATACAGGAAGCATTGGCAAGGTGCTTGCGGGTTTTTTCTGCAAGGGGATTGAGACACATGTTGGAGAGCCGTTTTCAGGCCTAAACGCAAATTTAATGGTATCTGAGATTAACCGTTTGCTTGAACTGAATGCTGATTATTGCGAAAAGGTTGATGGCGAGGTCACTCCGCCGCCGGTAAACTTAATGCAAAAGGACTTGAAAGAGGCATATTCAGTCCAGACACCGCATACAGCTGTCACATTATTTAATGTGCTGTCAATGAAACGCTCAGCTAGTGAGCTGCATCAGATGCTGCTTAAAACAGCAGAACAGGCGGCGGAGGAAATCATGTCGAACGTTCGGAAGAAAACACAGGATTTTCAACAATTTGAGCCATTTCAGCCGATTGAGCGGGACGTCACTGTTTTGACATTTGATGAGCTGGTCTCGCGTGCAAAAAAGTGTGCGGGGATCTCGGAAACAGAGCGGGCTCTAAATTATGCCTTTGCTAACAGGGGCGAGCTTGGAGACAGGGATTTTTCGACGAAAATTGTTTCTGAGCTTGCTTCGCTTTGTAAGGAGGATGCGCCGCTCATCGTTCTGTTTTATAGTCCGCCGCTTTATCCAGCTGTTTCTTCAAAGGATGATCAATTGATCAGAAATACAGCTGATCAGCTTATGCAGTACGCGGCTGAGCGATACGGCATTGCATTACGGGAGGTTCAGTACTTCCCCGGACTTTCGGACTTGAGTTATCTTCAGCTGAAAAAGCAGGAGGTTGATGCATACACAAGCAATATGCCGCTCTTTAACAGAGGATATTCATTGCCAAGCGGTAAAAATCAGGCTTTATATGTCCCAGTTTTAAATGTCGGTCCGGCTGGTAAAGACCCGCATAAATGGACGGAAAGATTGTATATGCCTTATTCCTTTGAAGTGCTTCCCGATTTGCTTTCATTTACGATCTCCGCGCTATTAAAGCAATCAGAATCTGCCGGCCAGCTGCTGCGGGAAAAATAAAAAACAGAAGGCACTGTGCCTTCTGTTTTTGTCCTTACATCTAAGAATGTCTCTCTAAGGCGGCACCGGCAAACTGTTCTTTGATTTCTGCGCTCCGTTTAGCTGTTTCTTCAATACAGTGAATAATTGCTTCTTCAAAGCGGGAGTCCTGTAAAGCGCGAAGACCTGCCTCTGTAGTGCCCCCAGGACTGGTGATTTCTTTACGCAGCTTTTCCGGCTGTTTGCCGCTTTGAAGGAGCATATCTGTTGCCCCTGCCATTGTCTGCAAAATGAGTGCTTTTGCCGTTTCTTTATCTAATCCTACTTTTTGTGCTGCTTTTTCCATCGCCTCAATATAACGATACACATAGGCCGGGCCGCTGCCTGCGATTGCAGTGACAGCGTCAAGATGCCGCTCCTCAACCAGTGTTGCATCACCGATTGTTTCCAATAGAGCTTTTGCGGCAATAATATCATTCTTGCTTGCTTCCGTGCTTACGGAAAATCCGGTTGCTGATTTTCTGATTGCCGCTGATGTATTAGGCATGACGCGAATGACTGCGAGCTTTCTGCCAAAATAATGCTGAATGGTTTCGATGGTAAGGCCTGCAAGTACTGAAATGACAAGCTGGTCCTTGATATACGGCCGGATGCTGTCGATGCTTTCCGCCGCGTCTTTCGGTTTGAAAGCGAGGATAATGATATTGGTGTGAGTGAAAAACTCATTTTTATCTCTGCATGGACGCACGCCGTACGTTTCCTTTAATTCAATCAGACGCTCGTCATTTGAGCGATTTGTAATATAGATATGTTCTGGTTTTGTGATGCCGCTTTGCAAAATGCCGTTGATCATTGCTTCTGCCATTGACCCGGCGCCGACAAATCCTATCTTTTTCATTGATATCCTCCTTCTATCAGAACAACAAAAAACCTTTTCATCACGTAAAGGACGAAAAGGTTCGCGGTACCACCCTCATTAGCACAAATTGTGCTCAGCTCAAATCCCCGTAACGCGGGAAACGTTTAGGTTTTCCTAACCGCGACTTGAGGGCAGGTTCTACAAACAAGCGGGCCGCAACACCTTTCAGCCGGGGGTATCGCTCTCTTAGGCCATTGCCTTGTATACTATTCCTCGTCATAGCGTTCCAATGGTTCTCGTTTTAGTTTGTTGTTCATTATGCAATGGCGGACAAGCTAATGTCAATAGCTTTTTCAAAAAGGTTTGTTCTCATTCTGCAATAATGACACAAGACCGAGAAAAAGCTAAAATATGAATAATGAATGAAGACAAGGAGCGAAAGGATGACAACTGAAGATGTAATTGCGATCCGCGTCCCGACGCCGTTTGCTGTCGGCGATGTTATCGTTTACCTCGTAAAAGGTGATGCACTGACACTTATCGATGCCGGGCCGAATACAAAAGAGGCTGCCAGAGCCCTACAAGAGCAGCTTGCCGCTGTAAATGTGAAAATGTCAGATATCGAGCAGGTTGTACTGACTCACCATCATGCTGATCATGCAGGCTTGCTTGATGTCTTTTCAGATGAAATCGAAGTGATTGGGCATACATTCAACGAACCTTATATCAGCCGAAATCAAGCCTTTATGGATTGGCAAAAACGTTTTTTTCAAAAGCTGCTGCCTGAATTAGGCGTTCCATTTGATACGGGGAAGGCGGAAAAGCTGATTCGATCAGCGTACGCATTTTCCTGTACGAGATCTCTGACAAAATCAATCAGAGAAGGTATGGGCATAGATGGGCTTGAGGGCTGGTCTGTGTTGGAGATGCCTGGACATGCTGAATCGCATATCGTTCTGTTCCATGAAAAAAGCGGAAGGATGCTTGGCGGCGATCTACTGCTGGCCAACAGCTCGTCTAATCCGATTTTGGAAGCGCCGAAAGCGGGAGACGTCAGGTCAAAGCCTTTAGTGGATTATCAGCGGTCATTGCGAAGGCTGTCTCAACTTGATCCAACAATCGTATTTCCTGGTCACGGCGAGCCTATCACCAGTGTACAAGCGCTGATTGAGAAGCGTTTTGACAAGCAGAGGAACAGGACGGAGGATGTTCGTCGCATGCTGGATGAAAAGCCGATGACCGCTTTTCAGGTCTGTCAGCAGCTTTTTCCTGCTGTATATGAAAAGGAATTGTTTTTAACGATGTCAGAAACGGCAGGTCACCTTGATGTGTTGGAGGCTGAAGAAGCCATCACGTCATATTGGGAAGGAAATACCGCATACTTTAAAACAATGAAGAGGTGAAATGGGTGAAACATATAGCGGGAAAAAGGATTTGGATAACCGGCGCTTCAGGAGGGCTTGGTGAAAGAATCGCATACTTATGCGCGGCTGAAGGAGCCCATGTCCTGCTGTCGGCTAGACGCGAGGATCGTTTGATAGAAATCAAAAGGAAAATAACCGAGGAATGGAGCGGACAGTGTGAGATTTTTCCTCTGGATGTCGGCCGCCTAGAGGATATCGCCCGGGTCCGCGATCAGATCGGCTCGATTGATGTACTGATTAACAATGCAGGCTTCGGTATATTTGAAACGGTTTTAGACTCTACATTGGATGACATGAAAGCGATGTTTGATGTGAATGTCTTCGGCCTGATCGCCTGTACAAAAGCGGTGCTTCCGCAAATGCTTGAGCAAAAAAAGGGACATATCATCAATATCGCCTCTCAAGCGGGGAAAATCGCAACACCGAAGTCTAGCCTGTATTCCGCGACCAAACATGCCGTGTTAGGTTACTCAAACGCTTTGCGGATGGAGCTTTCGGGAACCGGCATTTATGTGACAACAGTCAACCCGGGCCCGATTCAGACGGACTTTTTTTCCATTGCTGATAAAGGCGGGGACTACGCCAAAAATGTCGGCCGCTGGATGCTTGATCCTGATGACGTGGCAGCTCAAATTACAGCTGCAATTTTTACGAAAAAGCGGGAGATCAATCTTCCGCGTTTAATGAATGCCGGCACTAAGCTGTATCAGCTGTTTCCAGCTCTTGTAGAAAAGCTGGCAGGACGCGCGCTCATGAAAAAATAATGATGGAACTGCCTGTGGTGGAGTGGCTTGTTTCTCACGGGGCAGTTTTTGATAGTGGAAGGGAGAGATTGTTGAATGTCAGTTCATTCAGAAGTCCTTCATGCTCTGCTTAAAGATCCGTTTATTCAGAAACTGATTGATGCAGAGCCTGTATTCTGGGCAAATTCAGGCAAGAAAGAGGGGCCATTACCCCGTGCAGATGAGTGGGCAACCGAGATAGCGGAAGCGGAAAAAAGAATGCAGCGGTTTGCACCTTACATTGCCGAGGTGTTTCCTGAGACGAAAGGCGCTAAAGGAATCATCGAGTCTCCGCTTTTTGAGGTGCAGCATATGAAGGGAAAGCAGGAAGCGGCATATCAGCAGCCATTTCCCGGAAGATGGCTTTTAAAGTGCGACCATGAGCTTCCGATTTCAGGATCGATTAAAGCGAGGGGCGGGATTTATGAAGTGTTAAAGCATGCTGAAAATCTCGCGCTTCAAGAAGGAATGCTTCAGGAAACCGATGATTACCGCATCTTACAGGAAGAGCGGTTTACCGGGTTTTTCTCCCGCTATTCGATTGCTGTCGGTTCGACAGGAAATCTAGGTTTAAGCATCGGCATCATCGGCGCAGCACTCGGGTTTCGCGTGACAGTGCATATGTCCGCCGATGCTAAGCAGTGGAAAAAGGATCTCCTCCGCCAAAAGGGAGTCACTGTTATGGAGTACGAAACAGATTACAGCGAAGCGGTGAACGAAGGGAGACGGCAGGCGGAACAAGATCCATTCTGTTATTTTATTGATGATGAACATTCTCGTCAGTTGTTCTTAGGATATGCTGTTGCTGCAAGCCGATTAAAAACACAGCTTGACTGTATGAATATACAGCCGAGTCTTGATACGCCCTTGTTTGTGTATCTGCCGTGCGGAGTCGGCGGAGGACCGGGCGGTGTAGCATTTGGGCTGAAGCTTCTATACGGAGATGATGTTCATGTGTTTTTCGCAGAACCAACTCATTCACCTTGTATGCTGTTAGGGCTTTATTCAGGACTTCACGAGAAGATCTCCGTCCAGGATATCGGCCTGGATAATCAGACTGCTGCTGACGGACTTGCCGTAGGGAGGCCGTCAGGATTTGTCGGCAAGCTGATTGAACCGCTTCTGAGCGGCTGTTATACGGTAGAGGACAATACGCTTTATACTTTGCTTCATATGCTGGCTGTATCTGAAGATAAATATTTAGAGCCCTCTGCTCTTGCGGGCATGTTCGGGCCGGTTCAGCTTTTTTCGACAGAAGAGGGAAGGCGCTATGGTCAGAAATATAAGATGGAACATGCCGTACATGTCGTCTGGGGAACGGGAGGAAGCATGGTTCCAAAAGATGAAATGGCTGCGTATAACCGAATTGGTGCTGATTTGCTAAAAAAACGAAATGAAAAATAAGCAGACAGTGAAAAGGTTTTCCGTTACAATCTTTGTAAGGGTTTTAACCTACAGAGAGTCAGGTGTAAACAGTGAAAAATAAAGAACTTAACTTACATACTTTATATACACAGCACAATCGGGAGTCTTGGTCTGGTTTTGGGGGGCATTTGTCGATTGCTGTATCTGAAGAAGAGGCAAAAGCTGTGGAAGGATTGAATGATTATCTATCTGTTGAAGAAGTGGAGACGATCTATATTCCGCTTGTTCGCTTGCTTCATTTACATGTCAAGTCTGCGGCTGAACGCAATAAGCATGTCAATGTTTTTTTGAAGCACCCACATTCAGCCAAAATTCCGTTTATTATCGGCATTGCCGGCAGTGTCGCAGTCGGAAAAAGCACGACGGCGCGGATCTTGCAGAAGCTGCTTTCGCGTTTGCCTGACCGTCCAAAAGTGAGCCTTATCACGACAGATGGTTTTTTATTTCCTACTGCCGAGCTGAAAAAGAAAAATATGATGTCAAGAAAAGGATTTCCTGAAAGCTATGATGTAAAGGCGCTGCTCGAATTTTTGAATGACTTAAAATCAGGAAAGGACAGCGTAAAGGCCCCGGTGTATTCCCATCTAACCTATGACCGCGAGGAAGGTGTGTTCGAGGTTGTAGAACAGGCGGATATTGTGATTATTGAAGGCATTAATGTTCTTCAGTCGCCCACCTTGGAGGATGACCGGGAAAACCCGCGTATTTTTGTTTCCGATTTCTTTGATTTTTCGATTTATGTGGATGCGGAGGAAAGCCGGATTTTCACTTGGTATTTAGAGCGTTTTCGCCTGCTTCGGGAAACAGCTTTTCAAAATCCTGATTCATATTTTCATAAATTTAAAGACTTGTCCGATCAGGAGGCTGACGAGATGGCAGCCTCGATTTGGGAGAGTGTCAACCGGCCGAATTTATATGAAAATATTTTGCCGACTAAATTCAGGTCAGATCTCATTTTGCGTAAGGGAGACGGGCATAAGGTCGAGGAAGTGCTGGTAAGGAGGGTATGAAATTGTGCATCATATTGAACTGTATGTCTCTGATTTGGAGGCGTCTAGGCGGTTTTGGGGATGGTTCTTAAAAGAACTTGGCTATAAAGAGTATCAAAAATGGAGCTCAGGCATCAGCTGGAAGAAAGATCGTTTTTACCTAGTGATTGTGCAGGCGAAAGAGCCTTTTTTAGAGCCGGAATACCATAGATGCCGAGTCGGGCTGAATCATCTTGCATTTCACGCTGAATCCAAGCTTCAAGTCGATTTGATGACCGAAAAACTCACGGCAAAAGGCTATCGTGTGTTGTATCGAGACAGGCATCCTTTTGCCGGAGGAGACGGGCATTATGCAGTCTTTTGTGAGGATCCAGACCGGATTAAGGTAGAGCTCGTTGCCCCAAGCTATTAATCGTGATCTTCGGACAGGCTGTTCAGCTTTTTCTCAATGCGATCCAGCTGCGCCTTTCGGTTTTTCGCATACTTGAAGCCTGTAACAGCCGCAAAGACGACAGCAGCAAATATAATAAATACAAACAGCTGAAACATCACATCACCTATATTCATGTTCTTCACCTCATGTTTGCGGGAGAGATTCATTCTCTTCCGTTTTTTATGTAAAGCGGCTTTTCCAGACGGGAACGGTGTTTTGTGGTCTCCATTTTCATTTGCCGATAGGCGAACGCTAAAAATGGCAGGCCGAGCAGGGTAATGCCGCTCAGGACAGAAAAAATATAAATCGGCCGGCCAGCGCCAAACAGGTCTATACATATCCCCCCGACCCAAGGGCCGATGACGTTTCCGAGCTGTGAAAAACCGATTGCCCCGAAATAAGTGCCTTTTAATCCTGGTTTTGCAATCTGGTCTACATACAAATCCATCATAGAGAATAAAAGCACTTCGCCGATTGTAAATGTGATGACAATCATCACAATTGAAGGAACACCGTGTGATACGGTAAAAATGGCCATGCTGATACTAACCATCACATTACCGAGCATAAGAGAACAAAGCGGCGAAAACCGTTTTGCAAAATGGACAATGGGAAATTGCGTCGCCAACACAACGATTGCGTTTAATGTCAGCATCAGCCCATACAGCTTCGTTCCATTGCCGATCAAGGGGTTCTGCGCCATATACTGAGGGAATGTGGAACTGAATTGTGAGTAGCCGAAGGTGCATAGCGTAATGCCGACCAAAGCAATGGTAAAAAGATAATCCTTTTGCGTGACCATAAACGCTTCCCGCACGCTCATATTTCGGGACTGGGCTGGTGCTGATAAGGGTGGATGTTTTTTAAATTGGAGGGCAAGCACAATTCCGTATAGTCCGTAAATGACTGCAGGCACCAAAAAGGGCGTAGTCGATTGCGATGAGCCGAAATATAGGCCAAGCACAGGTCCGAAGACAACGCCGATATTAATAGCCGCATAGCGTAAATTAAAAACTAGCAGTCTCGTTTTTTCTTCTGTCATATCAGACAGCAAGGCCTTTGAAGCGGGCTCAAACAGTGATTTGCAAAGACCGTTTAATGCGTTTACTACAAAAAACACCCAGAGATTAGATGCTGCCGCAAAGCCTGCAAATACCAGCATCCATCCGAAAATCGATACAAGCATCATGTTTTTTCTGCCGAATTTATCTGAGATATATCCGCCGTAAAAGCTTGCGAGGATGCCGACTGATGAGCTCGCGGCGATGACCAGCCCTGCATAGGAAGCTGATGCGCCTTGGACGGCTGTCAAATAAATCGCTAAAAAAGGAATGCTCATCGATGTTGCCATTCTGCCGAAAATGGTTCCGATTATAATTGTCCAGCTGATCGGGTGGATGTCTTTCCATTTCTTCATGAATTATATTCTCTCCTGTATGTATGATCTTTCTCTATCATATATGAAAAAATTTCCTTCTCCAATAGATCGTTCAAAATATTTCGTTATTGACATGTAGTATGCCTGATTGTATGGATGGCAATATACTATGCGTTGAGGATGCGTGTGGCTGACGGAGTTTACATCTTGAAATTGAAGAAGGAAAATGACGGGATGTCCGATGAAAAGCAAAGCGATTGGTCAGTGAGAGTGTGTTAGTTTAAGCCGCCAGAACGTGGATCATATCGGCAGTGAAACTGGATATGAGATCAAGATGTACGCTGAAAACCGGCATGGGCCGCATGACAGAACAAGAGAGCACATCTCTTCGAAAAAGTGTATACGCGTGATCATGGACAGCTTATTCCGTTTTGCGCGAGTTCTGAGGGGGAATTTTACGCCAGGCCATATGAATCTATGGAGCGTGAGAAAATCCTGCTTTTTCTGTAAGCCTGAGACTGTTTATTTGTTTCAGGCGGTGTTTTCAAAGGGAAGCCGCATCAGCGGCTGAAAGAACTGACAGTCATGCGTTTAAGAGAACAGGCCTTGGTTTGTGACATAGTCATAAATGATATCTTCTATATGCGCATGCAAATCCTCATCTGGTTCTTCATTCCGTCTCTCTTGTAGAGCCGCTTTCAGGCTTTGTTTTTCATACGGGCTTAACGGATCTATAGCAACGTTTCTGCCATATTGCCGCAATGCCTGTTCCATCATTTTTTCGACAAATTTCTCCATCATGACTCTCCTATCCTTATGCTTCGCTTTTATTCTACTAAATGTTTTTCTTCTCTCAAACCCTTGGATCATATTTTCTGTCAGACAAGAATCATTTACCAGTATAAAACGAACATACTTTCGCATATAATGAAAAACGAACATAAGTTCTTTTTAGAGGTGTGTATGATGAAAGAAAAAGTGATTTTTCTCGTTGACATGCAATCGTTTTATGCATCTGTAGAGAAAGCGGAAAATCCACATTTGAAAAATAAGCCCGTCATTGTTTCGGGTGACCCTGAAAAAAGGGGCGGAGTCGTATTGGCTGCCTGCCCGCTGGCGAAACAAAAGGGTGTGGTGAATGCTTCACGGCTGTGGGAGGCGCAGGAAAAGTGTCCTGAGGCTGTTGTGCTCCGGCCGCGTATGCAACGGTATATTGATGTATCACTGCAAATTACAGCCATTCTCGAGGAGTATACAGACCTTGTGGAGCCTTATTCTATCGATGAACAGTTCATGGACATTACAGGCAGCCAGAAGCTGTTTGGGACGCCGATGGAGATCGCGAAAAGCATTCAGAGCAGAATCATGCGGGAGATCGGCGTTTATGCACGGGTCGGAATCGGCCCTAACAAAGCGCTGGCCAAAATTGCGTGTGACAATTTTGCCAAAAAGAATAAGAACGGTATTTTTACCTTAACGAAAGAAAATATGAAAACCGAAATGTGGCCGCTCCCGGTGGGCAGCATGTTTGGCGTCGGGAGCCGCATGAAGCATCATTTAAATCGAATGGGCATCAGCACGATCGGCGGGCTCGCGGCTTTTCCGCTCGATCTTTTAAAAAAGAAATGGGGCATTAACGGCCACGTGCTGTGGATGACGGCAAACGGAATCGACTATTCCCCTGTGTCAACTTCGTCTCTGGACGGGCAAAAGGCGATAGGCCATGGAATGACTCTCCCGAGAGACTACGAACACTTTGACAAAGAAATCAAGGTCGTATTGCTTGAGCTGAGTGAAGAGGTGTGCAGGCGAAGCCGAAACGCCGGGGTCATGGGGCAGACAGTGTCAGTGAGCTGCCGGGGTGCTGATTTTGATTGGCCGACGGGCTTCAACCGGCAAGTGAAGCTGGCAGAGCCGACTAATTCTACGCAGGATGTATATGAGGCTGTACGACGGCTGTTTCTTACATTTTGGGACGGGAAACCCGTCCGCCGCCTCGGTGTCAATCTGTCTCAGCTCTCATCTGATGACATATGGCAGCTCAATTTATTTCAGGATTATGCAAAGAAAATGAGCCTAGGCTATGTGATGGATGGCATTAAAAATCGATTCGGCGATACAGCAATCATCAGGGCGGCGTCACTGACAGCGGCAGGCCAGGCATTTGAACGTGCGGCTAAAATAGGGGGGCATTATAAATGAACGACCATTTAAAAAGGGGCAACCTGCTGTGGGAAGGGAGCAGGATGTTTCTGCCGGAACATAAGCAAAGCCTGCTGGAGAGAAAGCGGCTTAAACAAAAGCTGCAGAAGCCGATCCTTGATCCCGATAAGCTGGAAGAGATGAATCAAACGCTTTGCGCCGCGATGGAGTTCGCTCAGGATATCACTGTGAGCTGCTTTCAGGACGGTGAAATTGTCCGCTGCACCGGGAAAATCTGCCGGTATGAAGAGTTTGAAAAAGCAGTATGGATAAAAGGAGACGAGGATCAGCTTTATAAGCTGAAACTTGATCAAGTGCTTGATATTGTGCTGTAAAGTCTCTCCTCCTGTTTGGGGGAGAAATAGGCGTAAAATGATCAAACATTGTTCCCTCGGCAGTCTGGAAACGTATGATACAGGAAAGAAGGCATTTACAATTCCAGCCAGGCAAAATATAATTTTTATATTGTGAGAAAAAGAGCTGACATTCGTTTTGCCAGACGGAGGGAGATCAAATCGTAATGGATATTCGAACAATCACGTCTTCAGATTATGAAATGGTAACGTCTGTACTGAATGAATGGTGGGGCGGCAGACAGCTGAAAGAAAAATTGCCGAGACTATTTTTTGAGCATTTTCAGGACACAAGCTTTATTACATCCGAACATAACAGCATGACGGGATTTTTAATCGGATTTCAATCGCAATCCGATCCTGAAACGGCGTACATTCATTTTTCCGGTGTGCATCCGGATTTCAGAAAAATGCAAATTGGGAAACAATTGTATGATGTATTTATCGAAACAGTAAAACAAAGGGGCTGCACCCGGGTAAAGTGCGTCACTTCACCTGTGAATAAGGTATCAATCGCATATCACACAAAATTGGGGTTTGATATTGAAAAGGGCACCAAAACGGTAAATGGCATCTCAGTGTTTGCAAACTATGATGGCCCGGGCCAAGACAGGGTACTGTTTGTCAAAAACATATGAGGGGGAAATATGATGGATTTTTTATCAAAAACACCTGAGCCTCCTTACTATGCAGTCATTTTTTCTTCTGTCAAAAGCGAAAATGACACAGGATATGGAGAAACAGCGGAGCGGATGGTATCGCTTGCGGCGGATCAGCCTGGATTTTTAGGCGTGGAAAGCGTACGTGAAGCGGATGGAAGGGGCATCACAGTTTCCTATTGGGACAGTATGGACGCAATTAACCATTGGAAGCATCACACTGAACATCAAGCGGCAAAAGAAAAAGGAAAAAGCCTTTGGTACGAGTCGTATGCAGTCCGCGTCGCAAAAGTCGACAGACAGCGGCTGTTTCAGGAGGAACACGAATGATTGAATTTCTCCAGCATAAGGAAGACACTATAGCGCGTGAGATTTTAGCCGTACAGATCCCCGCCTACATAAAGGAAACAGAGATTATTGGTTTTGACGGTATTCCCGCTTTACAAGAGAAGGTGAAGGATATTCAAGCATCCCATGAACGGTTTGCGGGATATCGGGAAAACGGCAAGCTGATCGGTGTCATTTCATATGAGAAAAACATGCATCATCTCACCATTTGCAGGCTTGTTGTGCATCCTGACGGTTTCAGAAAAGGAATTGGACGAGCACTTCTGCAATTTGTCATTGATCATAATGAAGACGCTGAGAGAATCGAAGTAGTCACAGCCGAGAACAATATCCCGGCCGTGTCACTCTATACACAGGCCGGATTCCAAAAGGCAGAAACCGTCAAAGCAGCGCAGGGTCTATTGCTGTCGGTCTTTCATTTGTATCCGAAAAGAAAAGTTGAGGTCATTCTCTACAACGAAAAATGGGCAGAATGTTTCGATGAAGAAAAAGAACGGCTGAAGCTGGTGTTCGGGCCGGAGATTATCGCTGTTCATCACATCGGAAGCACATCGATACCGAACATGGCAGCGAAGCCAATCATTGATATGTTAATTGAAGTCAGAAGCATTGAAGCCGTGAGCCAATTTGATGAACAAATGAAGGCTAACGGCTATATACCAAAAGGTGAGAACGGCATAGCGGGCAGGCGTTATTTCCAAAAGGGCGGAAATAAACGCACTCATCATGTCCATATGTACGAACAGGGAAACCCTGCTATTGAAAGGCATCTGTTATTCAGAGATTATCTCAGAGCTCATCCAAACATAGCGAAAGAATATGCCGTTCTCAAAAAACGGCTGGCGGCCCAGCATCCTGACAGCATCAATCAGTACATACAAGGGAAAGATGAGTGGATCAAGACTGCAGAAGAAAATGCGAAGCGGTGGAAAAAAGGCAGAAACAATGCGAATGGCAGTGTTGTATGCTACAATAGCGAAAATGATGAAAACGGGGGTTTCACCTTATGAACATACATGTGACAGATGCAGCAAAACAGGCACTGCAGCAGGCGTTTGACGCCAACCCGGGAAAAAAAGCCCAGCTTCGTTACGATGCAGAAGGATGCGGCTGCGCGGTAAGCGGTGTCCCCACAATCTGGCTGGCAGAAGAATTAACGGGACAGTGCGAGCAGCTGGAAACGAACGGCATTCCGCTGTATATCCAATCGTCACAAAAAGTGTTTTTTGACGATCAAATGACGATCGATTACAATGAAAAAGCCAAAACATTGGCGCTGAAAAGCCCGGCTGAAATGCTCAGCCCCAGAATGAGCATATTAGTAAAGTAGGAGACGCGAAACGTGGAACAAAAGCTGAAGGCAATGAAGAACACAGCACAAAATAAAACGTGGGTATCCTTCCTGAATCAAAACCATCCCTATACCTTGCTTCACTGGTCAATTGGAGGAGCAGAGTCCATCAAGAAAGATGTCTGGCTATTGCAGGATGAAATGACCTTCGAGACGCAGGAGTTTACAACGATAGATCTTGCGATTGAATGGATCAGAGAAAATATGGATGGCATTACCGACGTTCTGTAACATAAAAAAGCGAAAGAGCCGAAGAGGCCTTTCGCTTTTTTATTCTGTTGAATCATTCATGTTGTCTAAAAACTCCTGCACTGTTTTTCGGTACGTATCCCGATTTTTGGTATATGACATGGCGTGTTCACCGTTCTCGGCAATGTACAGCGCTTTCGGCCCGCGTTTCTTTTCATAAAGCCGCTCGGTCGAAGAAACAGGAATGTAGTCATCATCCTTACTGTGAATAAAGAGGACCGGCTTTTCGATTTTATCAATGACAGCAAGCGGAGATACTTCGCGTGCGCGATAGTCGCCCCTCAGCTTCAAAAAGAAGTCGGCGATAGGGAGCAGGGGCCAAGACGGGAGCCTGTATTCCGCTCTCAGCCGGTAGGCAAGCTGTTCATCAAAACATGCGAACGGACAATCAGCAATATAAAAATCAGCGCCATCGCTGCAGTGTGCACCAGCATAAAGCAGGGCGGTCACAGCTCCCATCGACTCACCGTGAATTCCGATCAATCCGCGATGATTTGTTTTGTTTTTGAGCCAGCTGACAACCTTATTGAGATCATCCTTTTCGTAAAACCCGTAGCTGGTCGTCTTTCCGCCGCTTTGGCCATGCCGGCGATGGTCATAAATGAGCACATTCCAGCCGAGATCTAGAAATAAATGCATATACTTAAGAGAATTCAGTACATTCATCGTCACCCCGTGGCAGATGATGATGGTATTTGGTGTGTCATGCGGTGCGACATGGTATCCTTTTATGTCGTACCCGTAAGCGGAGGGTATCACAAAAGCGGTTTTCTCCATTTGTTCAAATGATTCAAACACATCATGTCCGTTGTCTGTCTCTCTTTTGATAATGTCTTCATCCGTTTTTTTCTTGATGAATAGAATCATATTTGAAAAAACAATTCCGATTGCGATGACAGCTGTTACGAGAGCGCCAATGGCCAAAAGGATTTTCTTCAAAAGTCACAGCACCTTTCAACTAAATATAGGTAATTCGTGTTTGAAATCATTATACCTAAACACTGCTCCGCTGAGAAAGTGACCAGAAGAGAGTCTGCTTGTTCAGTGTATATGCTCCGTGATAAACTGTCTTCAAAACAAAACATGGGGGAAGTCTGAATGAAAAAACAAAAATCCGCTGACAAACACCAGCTAAAAGACGGCCTTCAATCCGATATCAAAGCAAAGCTTATGGAGATGAAGAGCCAATTGAAGGAAGAGGATGAAAAGAGGCAGGAAAGAGAAAAAGCAGAACAGATCAGAAAGAAAAAAGAGATCGAAAAAAATAAGAGCTTTGAAGAACTCCTAAATGAAAGCCAAATGGATTGGCATCAATATAAATAAACCAGCACCTGTACGGGTGCTGGTTTTTCTGCTATGAGCGATGAGCTTTGTAAATGTCTTGTTTCGTATGAGATTGGAGCGCTTTGATTTCCTCTTCGGTTAAACGCCGTGCATTTGCTGCCTGAATATTTTCCCGTAACTGCTCAATCTTACTGGCGCCTGTAATCACTGAAGCGACAGCCGGCTGTGCTAGCAGATACTGCAGCGACTTTTCTGTCATGGAAAGATCGGGAGCCACTTCCTCCATTGCCTTGCGGGCATTAGTCAGTTCCTCGAATGAATAGGACAAGTACCCGTTTTGTTTCATGCTGTCTGAAGCTTGATCAAGCGGTTTTTCAGTTAAGAGCCCTTTGGCAACAGGACCTCTGGCGACTACGCTGATTTGATGTTCCTCTAAAAGCGGGAGCCATTCCTCAGGGCGTCTGTCAAACAGGCTGAATTGCATCATAATGCTGACGATGTTTGATTTTTTTACATATTCTTTAATCACATTCGGGCGGATGGAAGAAATGCCGTAGTAGCGGATGACACCTTCTTGTTTTAATTCCTCAAACGCTTCAATCGTTTCATCAATGTTGTCCTCTATCGTGCCGCCGTGAAGCTGATAAAGGTCGATATAATCTGTTTTCAGACGTGTAAGGCTCTTTTTTACCGCCTCTTTTATGTAAGCTTTTGAAGGGTCCCAATACCAGCCCTCGCTTCCGTCATCCCAACGGTTTCCCGCTTTTGTTGCCAGAATAATATCCTGGCGTCTGTTTTGGATCGCATCACCGACAATTTCTTCGTTGCGTCCCCGGTCATACAAATCCGCTGTGTCCAAATAGTTGATGCCGAGCTCGATCGCTTCATCCAGAATGGACAATGCTTTGTTTTTTTCAGTTCCAAGAGACATACAGCCGAGTCCTACTTCACTAATGTCTAAATCAGATGTACCCAATTTGCGCTTTCTCATGTGCACACTCCTTTCTTAGGCTTTGTATTGACCGTAATATAAAGGAGCTAAAGTTTCAACTTTTATGGCTTTGAGATCCAATCTTTAACATATTGAAATGTGCGTCCATACTCTTTTAACTTCGCCCGAATTTCCCATGCTTTTCCGACTAAGACAACACCTTTTGGCATGCGGTTCACTTTCACGAAGAAGCCCCCTTTTGCTCTAGTATGATAAAATGTATGGGGCATCATATAGAGACAGAACGGGAGATGAAGAAATGAAATCATTAGAAGAAAAAACAATTGCCAAAGAACAGATCTTTTCGGGTAAAGTCATTGATCTTTATGTCGAGGATGTAGAGCTGCCGAACGGCAAAGCCAGTAAACGTGAAATTGTGAAACACCCTGGAGCAGTAGCGGTACTAGCCGTCACAGATGAAGGGAAAATCATCATGGTCAAACAATTCCGTAAGCCGCTTGAGCGAACGATCGTTGAAATTCCGGCCGGTAAGCTTGAAAAAGGTGAGGAGCCGGAGTATACGGCACTTCGGGAACTTGAAGAGGAAACCGGTTATACAGCAAAAAAACTGACAAAAATAACTGCGTTTTATACATCACCCGGATTTGCAGATGAAATTGTTCACGTTTTTCTTGCTGAGGAGCTTTCTGTGCTTGAAGAAAAACGGGAGCTTGATGAGGACGAGTTTGTTGAAGTGATGGAGGTGACGCTTGAAGATGCGCTAAAGCTGGTTGAATCGCGTGAAGTATACGATGCTAAAACAGCCTACGCGATTCAGTATCTTCAGCTGAAAGAAGCGCTCCAAGCACAAAAATGAAAAAGATTTACGCGGATTTGCACATTCATATCGGCCAGACCTTTACAGGAAGGGCTGTCAAAATAACAGGCGCCAAAACATTAACACTGGACAGAATTTTGGTTGAAGCCAGTGAACATAAAGGAATTGAACTCCTCGGCATTATCGACTGTCATTCTCCGGAAGTCATTCTAGAGCTTGAGGAAGGCATTTCATCTGGAAAATATCGCGAGCTTGACGGGGGAGGAATCCGTTATCGCAGCACGACTCTTTTATTGGGGAGCGAGCTGGAGATTTATGATGAAGCCTGCAGCGGACCGATCCATGTGCTCGTATTTATGCCGACGTTGGCTGCTATGAAACAGTTTTCAAACTGGCTGTCAGCCCGGCTGAAAAATATTCATTTAAGCTCGCAGCGGATTTATGAAACGGGCTTAAACCTGCAAAAAAAAGTGCAGGATATGGGCGGCCTGTTTATCCCCGCTCATATCTTTACGCCGCATAAAAGCTTATATGGAAAAGGGGTTAAATCAAGCTTAACTGAGGTTTTTGATCCATCTATGATAGACGCGGTGGAGCTTGGATTAAGCTGTGATACAGTCATGGCATCACACGTATCTGAATTGAATCCGTATCCTTTTTTAACAAATTCTGATGCGCATTCGTTGGGGAAAATCGGCAGAGAATATAATGAACTATATGTGCAGTCAGCTGATTTTACTGAATTTGCTCTTGCATTAAAGGGACAAGATGACAGGAAAATTATCGCAAATTACGGCTTGGACCCGTTATTGGGGAAATATTATCAGACGGCTTGCGAAGCATGCGGAGAGCCTGCTGTAAGCGGGGAAACAGCGTGCGCGAATTGCGGAAATGCCAGATTTACCAAGGGAGTCAGCGAAAGATTGCATGAACTGAGTGATCAGCTTGAAGTTCGCGTCCCGCGTCCGCGATATGTACATCAGATCCCGCTGCAATTTGTTCCGGGTGTAGGCCCGAAAACGCTGGACAAACTAAAAAAAGCCTTCGGAACAGAAATGGCTGTTCTTCATGAGGCTGCAGAAGAAGATTTGGCTCGCGTTGTCCCGCCGAAAACCGCGGCGCTTATCGTAAAAGCGAGATCCGGAAAATTGGAATTGAAAGCCGGAGGAGGAGGAACCTACGGTAAAATTAAACCGTGAGCTAAAGATTAACTCAGTTCCTCCTGTACTTTTCTTTTTGTGCGTATAAAGGTAATCAGCTGGATGATTTCATCTTCACTCAGCGGCTGGCCATCAACAGAAATGGTAAAGTCAAGGCTGCTCCACGTGGCCAATTCTATGGCCTGAGGAGCAGTCTGCTTTTGTTTCTCGCGGCCTAAAAGTTCATCGCAGGTTGTGTCAAAGAGGTCAGCCAGCATGGCAAGCGCTTCAAGTGAAGGCCGTCGGTAGCCTGACTCGTAGCCGGCATATGTGCTTTTTGCGATACCGAGAAGGTCAGCTGTATATTGAAGCGACCAATTTTTCTTTTTTCTCAATTCAGTTAAACGATCTAGATTCATGAACTTCCGCTCCTTTTTCACCTTGAGCTGATTATATCATATAGGTATTAGGAAGTGTACGCGAATTGAATAATAATGTCTTGCGTATTTTATTTTCCGTGTCTATAATTGCATTAAAAGTATGCGAAAAGCGAATACCTTCTCGCAACCCATCTTTAGATACAGTGAAGAGGTGCATGGTATGAAAAAATTATTGATGTTGACAACTGGGGGAACGATTGCTTCAGTTGAAGGGGAAAATGGGCTGGCTCCCGGAGTCAAGGCTGATGAATTATTAAGTTACGTATCAAAACTTGATAACGATTACACAATGGAAACTCAGTCGCTTATGAATATAGACAGCACCAATATGCAGCCTGAATACTGGGTGGAAATAGCGGAAGCCGTTAAGGAAAATTATGATGCCTATGACGGGTTTGTTATTACTCACGGTACAGATACAATGGCCTATACATCTGCCGCACTATCGTATATGCTGCAGCATGCCAAAAAGCCGATTGTCATCACCGGCTCGCAGATTCCGATCACGTTCCAAAAAACCGATGCCAAAAAAAATATTACAGATGCCATTCGATTTGCCTGTGAAGGCGTGGGCGGCGTTTATGTTGTGTTTGACGGCAGAGTCATTCAGGGAACGCGTGCGATCAAATTAAGAACGAAAAGCTACGACGCATTTGAAAGCATCAATTACCCATATATCGCTTTTATCAATGAAGACGGGATCGAATACAACAAACAAGTAACGGAACCTGAGAACGACACCTTCACAGTTGACACTTCACTATGTACAGATGTATGTCTGCTGAAGCTGCATCCAGGCTTAAAGCCCGAAATGTTTGATGCCCTGAAAAGCATGTACAAAGGAATTGTCATTGAGAGTTATGGCAGCGGAGGGGTGCCGTTTGAAGGCAGAGACATTTTGTCAAAAGTGAATGAGCTGATCGAAAGCGGCATTGTCGTGGTCATTACGACTCAATGTCTTGAAGAAGGCGAAGACATGAGCATTTACGAAGTTGGCCGCAGAGTCAACCAAGACTTAATTATCCGATCAAGAAATATGAACACAGAAGCAATTGTGCCAAAATTGATGTGGGCACTAGGTCAGTCTTCGGATCTTCCTGTCGTCAAGAGAATTATGGAAACGCCGATAGCTGATGACGTTGTCCTGTAAAATGTAAAAACGATAACCAGCAAAGAGAAAGAAGGTTAAAGATTATGTTAAACGGCCAAAAAGAATATCGCGTAGAAAAAGACTTCCTTGGGGAAAAACAAATTGAAGCAGATGTTTATTACGGAATTCAGACGCTCCGTGCTTCTGAAAATTTCCCGATCACAGGATACAAAATCCATGAGGAAATGATTAACGCACTGGCGATTGTGAAAAAAGCTGCGGCTCTTGCCAACATGGACGTGAAACGGCTGTATGAAGGAATTGGCCAAGCTATCGTACAAGCCGCTGACGAGATTCTCGAAGGCAAGTGGCACGATCAGTTTATCGTGGATCCGATTCAGGGCGGTGCCGGAACTTCTATGAACATGAACGCGAATGAGGTTATCGGAAACCGGGCGCTTGAAATCATGGGACATAAAAAGGGAGATTATATCCATTTAAGTCCAAACACACATGTGAACATGTCACAGTCTACGAACGATGTGTTTCCGACTGCTATTCATATTTCCACATTGAAGCTCTTAGAAAAACTGCTGAAAACAATGGAAGATATGCATAGCGTGTTTAAGCAAAAAGCACAGGAGTTTGACTCTGTTATTAAAATGGGCCGGACACACCTTCAAGATGCGGTTCCGATCCGTCTTGGCCAGGAATTCGAAGCTTACAGCCGTGTTCTCGAGCGTGATATCAAACGAATCAAGCAATCGCGCCAGCACCTATATGAAGTCAACATGGGCGCAACTGCTGTTGGTACAGGGCTGAACGCTGATCCTGAATATATCAAACAGGTAGTAAAGCACCTTGCTGATATTAGCGGGCTTCCTCTTGTCGGCGCTGACCATCTTGTTGATGCGACACAAAATACAGATGCCTATACAGAGGTATCAGCTTCATTAAAAGTCTGCATGATGAACATGTCGAAGATCGCAAACGACCTGCGCTTAATGGCGTCGGGACCGCGCGCCGGACTTGCGGAAATTTCTCTGCCTGCACGTCAGCCGGGTTCATCTATTATGCCGGGGAAAGTCAATCCGGTTATGGCGGAGCTGATCAACCAAATTGCGTTCCAGGTTATCGGAAACGACAATACAATCTGCCTTGCTTCAGAAGCCGGCCAGCTTGAGTTGAACGTCATGGAGCCCGTGCTTGTCTTTAATTTGCTTCAATCCATCAGCATCATGAACAACGGCTTCCGTTCGTTCACTGACAACTGCTTAAAAGGCATTGAAGCCAACGAAAAGCGGTTGAAGCAATACGTAGAAAAAAGCGCAGGCGTGATCACAGCTGTCAATCCGCATCTTGGATATGAAGCGGCTGCCAGAATTGCCCGGGAAGCGATTATGACAGGCCAATCAGTCCGTGACCTTTGTCTGCAGCATGATGTGCTGACTGAAGAAGAATTGGATATTATTTTAAACCCATATGAGATGACCAAACCAGGTATCGCAGGGAAAGAACTATTAGAAAAATAAAATTTGTATAAAATACAGCTTATTCATCTCCGAATAGTCGGATGAATAAGCTGTTTACAACATAGGGATGAGGAAGTATAGTATACGTGTTGCACTATATATTGAAAGCGTTTTAGCTTTTACATGAAGGGGGACTTCTTTTGAAGGATGTAAGATTGCCAACACTATTTGAAATTATTATTGTACTAGGAGTATTTTTAGCACTTGTTCTATCGTTTACAGTCTTTCTCGACTTGCCGATACAGCTGGCGCTTTTTGTTTCATGGTTTATTGCAATGCTTTTAGGTATAAGACTCGGTTATTCTTATAAAGATTTACAAAATGCGATTGTACATGGGATATCAAATGGCCTTGAAGCCGTACTGATTCTCGTTTCAGTTGGGGCGCTCATCGGAACATGGATTGCCGGAGGCGTTGTGCCGACTTTGATTTATTACGGACTGGAATTTATTCACCCAAGTATCTTTTTACTGGCAACGTTAATTATTTGTTCCATTATGTCTGTGGCAACAGGAACGTCATGGGGAACAGTCGGAACTGCTGGCATTGCCATGATCGCAATTGGAGAGGGTTTAGGCATTCCGCTTCCTCTAGTAGCGGGAGCTATTCTTTCAGGTGCTTATTTTGGGGACAAGCTGTCTCCGCTGTCTGACAGTACAGTTCTAGCTTCTTCACTATCAAAAGTCGATGTATTGGCTCACGTGAGAGCAATGCTCTATTTATCAATACCTGCTTATGTCATTACAGCTATACTCTTTACAGTTGTTGGATTTATGTACGGCGGGAAAAATATTGATCTTGATAAAGTTGAATTCTTAAAATCATCTTTGCAAAACACGTTTGACATTCATATTTGGATGCTGATCCCGGCAGTTCTCGTCATAGTCTTATTGGCGATGAAAAAGCCATCTATGCCGGTTATCGTAATTGGCGCTTTACTCGGTGCAATCTGGGCTGTTGTTTTCCAAGGAATGGATATTGCCCGTGCGATTGCAACTGCGTACAACGGCTTCTCTATTAAAACTGATGTTGAATTTTTGAACGGCTTGTTAAACCGCGGTGGAATTGTCGGTATGCTTGATTCTCTCGTCGTCATCATCTTTGGCCTTGGTTTTGGCGGTCTGCTTGAGAAACTCGGCGTGTTAAAAGTCATTGTTTCAACGTTTGAAAAGAAATTAACTTCAGCCGGCAATGTCACATTGTCTACACTGATCGTAGCGTTTTTAGCAAACATCTTCGGCTGTGCGATGTATGTATCTCTTATTTTGACTCCGAAAATTATGGAAGACAGCTATGATCGCTTACATCTGGACAGAAGAGTGTTATCACGTAACTCAGAGGTCGGGGGAACATTGACTTCGGGGATGGTTCCTTGGTCTGATAATGGGATTTACATGGCTGGTATTTTAGGTGTTTCTACCTTCTCTTATCTGCCGTTTATGTGGCTCAGTTTTGTAGCAATAGGTCTTGCAATTATCTATGGTTATACAGGAAAATTTA
>NZ_JAVAXX010000580.1:0-1408 GCF_042709275.1 Bacillus sp. LR_5
CTTTAGATATTTTCGCTATAAAGAAAAATAATTTGTACGTGAAAAAGGAGACTTCTATTTTAGGACTCCTTTTTCATATGAGAAGGTATCATACGTAAATATTCCTTAACAAAATTGTCCTATTCAACATTAAAATAACAAAACAAAAAACTCATCTTTGAAGATGAGCGTAGAACATAGAGATTTGTACATTTTAATAATGAATTACATTTTAACGATATCTAGAAAATGTTCAATAACAATGGAAGACATCCCTAATGCCGGTGCATTCTTTCCTAAGGAAGATGGTAATAATTCATAGCTATTGCCTAATTGGGGATAAACCCTGGACGACACTTCACTTCTAATTGAATTTAAAACCATAGGATGCGATTCAATTATGCTGTTTCTTAAAATGATGGCTTGTGGATTGAATGTATTAAGAATATTGGTAAGGCCTATTCCTAAATAGAATCCGAAATTCTGTAATGCATTTAAGGTGCCGATATCATTCAGATGGGCGAGGTCTATGATATCTTGATAGGACACTTTTTTCTCTCTAGTCTGAAGAGATTTTAATAAAGCCTTCTCTGAAGCATACAATTCCCAGCAGCCTCGGTTTCCGCAACTGCATTTAGGACCATTAAAGTCTATTGTCATATGTCCCATTTCTCCAGAGAATCCGCTTACCCCTCTATATAATTGATTGTTGATAATAACACCGATCCCTATACCTGTACTGATACTTGCATAAATAATGTTATCGTGATTTTTTGCAGCACCAAATACTTTTTCTCCATATGCACCAGCATTTGCCTCATTTTCAATAAAAACAGGCACATTGAACTTCTCTTGTATGAAAGATTTTAAGTCAATTTCTCTCCAGTTGGAGTTCGGAGTGAAAACAATTTTTTGATTTTTATCAATTAGTCCAGGCACGCATATGCCTATACCAATAAGCCCGTACGGAGATTGTGGCATATGCGTAATAAAGTGATGAATCATATCAATTAAAATGTCTTTCGTTATTTCTGGAGAATTGCATTCCAAATGGTGGTGTTGATCAAGAATGATCGTTCCTTCAAGGTCTGTTAAAATGCCATTGATATAATCCACACCAACATCTATTCCTACGGAGTATCCTGCCTTTTTATTAAAAACAAGCATGACAGGTCTTCTTCCGCCGCTTGATTGTCCCTGACCTATCTCAAATACAAGATTTTCTTTCATCAGCGTGTTAACCTGTGATGAAACAGTTGATTTATTTAATCCAGTCATTTCAGATAATTTTGCTCTTGAAATAGGTGAATTCTTAAGTATTTCTTTTAATAATAACTTTTGATTTACTTTTTTGACAAAGGTTTGATCTGCGATATCCACTTCACCCACTCCATTTGTATAACCTTTAAATTAAGTTGAAATTTTTGTG